>NZ_CDWWEW010000236.1:4966-9005 GCF_977966315.1 Frankia sp. CeRuru1 | reverse complement strand
CGCCCCGACACCCGGGTGCTCTACATGTCCGGCTACGCCCACCCGGTCCTCACCACCCAGGGGAAACTTGATCCCGGTGTCATCCTGCTCGAAAAGCCCTTCTCCGAACGGGTCCTGCTCGCCAAAGTCCGAGAAGCCCTCGACCCTCCGACCTGACCACGAATCAACCAGGACCCACCTCAACGGCCAGGATATTTCCTTTCTTCCCCGTTGATAAGACATATCCGTTAGCCGGCGCTTTCGTCGTCGCTCGTCCTGCCGCGCGGCCCTGGTCACGGGTGGTGGTTTCTGCGGTTGACAGTCTCTGCCCGCGTCATAGGCTCAGCCGTGGGACGGATGCCCGACCGGGGTAGAGTGATGATAATGAATCAGCAGGAAGCGCAGCAGGTGGAGCGCGTGCTGCGGCAAAACTGGCAGCAGATCCGATACCAGATCCTTGACCAGTTCGCCGAGGTAAACGCGTCGGACCTGGACGCAGCCTCGAGCGTCGACGACCTTGTTCAGCGCATCGCCGACAGGTCGCACTACAGCGACAGGTACGTGGAAAGCAGGATACGCGAGCTGGTGGGTGTTGCGGCGGGCGCAGGCGCCGGTCCGGCAGCGCAACCCACCGCAGCGGCGCAGGCTGCGGCCGAGCAGGCCCCAGCGCCAGCCGCGGCCGAGCAGCCGGCCGCCGGGGGCCAGGCGGAGCAGCCCACGGCGGAGCAGGCCGGGCAGCGGTTCGGCGGGCAGCAGCCGTTCACCGCGGGCCAGGCGGAGCAGCCCACGGCGGAGCAGCCCACGGCGGAGCAGCCCACGGCGGAGCAGGCCGGGCAGCGGTTCGGCGGGCAGCAGCCGTTCACCGCGGCGTAGCCGCCGAGGCGGACCGGAGGGTGGGGTGCCGTCCAACGACGGAAAGCACCCCACCTGCCGGACGTCTGCGGTAGGCGGGAGTACTCGAAGGCGCCTTCGAGTGGCTGGAGGTGCTTTCCTGCCCGGGATCCGCCGCCCGTCATTCCTCAGTGCCCGACGGCGGCAGTGCCCGACGGCGGCAGACTCCGTATCGGTGGATCGGCATCGGCCAGCTGGATAGGCCTGGGCTTTCTGGCCTCGGGCATCGTGTTCACGGCGATCATCGCGGTGCCCGCGGCTGCCTGGTGGCGGTTCGGGTTGAATGAGGTCGTCGCCCCAGATCATCAACCCCAGTCGCACGGTTCCGGGGGTGTGGCCATGGCCGCGGCGGGCATGGCAAGCTTGCTCGTCGTGGCAACAGGGTGCGAGGTGGACAGGGGAACGGCCCGGTTGGGCCGAGCCGTGGTGTTCGCCTCGTCCTCGGTGTGTCTGGCCTGGGCAGCGCACGTCTCTGGCGGGGCGCCGCGGCCAGCCGCTGGGATCATGCTGGTTGCGGTCCTCCTCCTCACCCGGGTGGCGTTCGGGTTCGCGGACCGCGAGCGAGGAGTCGCTGCGCTGCTCGCGGGTCTGGGGGTGACGCAGATCGCCCTCCATGTCACCTTCGTACTTGCGCATCCGCACACCCACCTGGCCAGCGGTCCGAGCCTGGATGTTCCGATGACGGCGGCCCACGGCATTGCCGTGGGCTGTGTGGGATTGATGCTTCGTCACTCCGAGCGGGCTGTGTGGTGTGCGGCCGGACTGAAGCCGCGCACCGTTGTGGCCCTGTTGCTGTATCCGGTGACCGTTGCCGTCGTTCCGCCTGTCCCACCCACCGTGAAGATCAACCTTCGGAAGCGGGCGCCGAGACCGCACGCTCGCCCCCTTGGCCGTGGCGCACGGCGTCGGGGACCACCCGCTTCCCCTTCTCCGGGGTTGACGTCACGGCGAGCGTTGACGTCACGGCGAGCCTGGTAGACGAGTTCCCCTGGCGGGCTCATCTGCCCGACGAGCGACCCCGGCGCGAGCAAGGCAAGGCATCTTCAGGTGGTCCCACGCGCCGTGGGACGTTCGAAGGGATCTTATGTACCGCAACGTTCGGCGTGCCGGCATGCTTGCCGGCACTGCCGCGGCAGCGATGTTCCTCCTGGCCGGACCGGCGTCCGCCCATGTCACGGTGCAGCCGCCGACGGCTGCCGCGGGCAGCTACGCCACCTTGTCGTTCAAGGTCCCCACGGAGAAGGACACCGCGTCCACGACCGGGTTGGACGTCCAGCTTCCCACCGACACCCTGATCGTGTCCGTGTCGGTCCAGCCCAAGGCGGGGTGGACACACAAGATCACCAAGGCGGCTCCGCCGAAGCCGCTCATGACGGACGACGGAGAGGTCAAGGAGGTCGTCACCAGGATTGCCTGGACGGCGCAGGGGGATGGCGGGATCAAGCCCGGGGAGTCCGACACCTTCACCGTCTCCGCCGGGCCGCTGCCCGAAAACACCGACCACATTGTGTTCAAGGCGTTGCAGACCTACTCCGATGGTTCGGTCGTGCGGTGGGTCGATGTCGCCGCCCCCGGCGCCCAGGAGCCTGAGAAGCCAGCGCCGATCCTCACGCTGACAGCATCCTCCCCGGGGTCCGGTGGGCATGGCGCGGCCACGGTGCGGTCGGACGAAGCCGCATCGGCCTCCGACGATTCCGACGATTCCGACGGGACGGCGCGTGGCCTGGGGATTGCCGGTCTCGTCCTTGGCGCACTCGGGTTGCTTGCCGGTGGATTCGCGCTGATCTCTTTGCGGCGGCGCGCCTAACCGTCGTGCGCCGCATCCCGGTGGTGGCCGTGACGTTCCTGGTCATGGCCACCACCTCCATCGGTCTCGGCCTCGGGGTCCCGTCGGCGTCGGCGCATGCCCTTTTGACGGGTAGCGACCCCGTGGACGGCGCGGCACTCGACGTCGCACCCGCACGGGTAAACCTTGACTACAGCGAGTCGGTGCGGGTCTCGCGCGATTCGATCCGGGTGCTCGATTCCGCGGGTAGGCGGGTCGATGATGGTCGTGCCGGATCTGGTCCCAAGGCCTCGCAGGCGACGGTCGCGCTCCGGCCGGGGCTGCCGAACGGCACGTACGTGGCGAGCTGGCGTGTCATCTCGGCGGATAGCCATCCTGTTTCCGGTGCGCTCGCCTTCGGTGTGGGCGGGCCGCCGGAGGCCGCCGCGGCGGCCTCCGGCACATCGGGCTCCTCGACGGTGGGCGTCGTCTTTGCCGTGGCGAGATTTCTCGGATACGCCGCGACGGCCCTGTTGCTGGGCGTCTGTTTCTTTCTGATAGTGCTCTGGCCGACAGGTCTTCGTGCGGCCGGCCCCGGCCGGCTGTTGATGGCAGCGTGGGGATTATCCGTTTTTGCGGCCTTCGCGCAGCTGCTGCTGCAGGGCCCCTACGCTGCCGGGCTCGGCCTCGGGGGACTCGGGCAGTGGTCGGTTCTGTCGACCACCCTGGCGGATCGGTTCGGTCACCTGCTGCTGATCCGCCTGCTCACTCTTGCTTTGATGGTGCCTCTCGTGCGGCGGCTGTTGCGAACCGGATCGGTGGATCTGCGGGGAAACGGGGAGCTCGCCGGTCTCGGTGTCGTGGTGGCCGTGACGCTTGCCATGATCGGTCATGCCAGCGCCGGCGACCTGGCTTGGCTGGCTACCACCAGCACGACGGTGCATGTGATCGCCATGTCGGTGTGGATCGGTGGTCTGGTGATGATTGCCGGTTTCCTGGTGCGCCGCGCATCGGCCACCGAGCTGGCGGAGGTCCTTCCCCGGTGGTCGAAGATCGCGGTTGTGGCCGTTGCCGCCGTGATGGTCAGCGGGGTCTTCCAGGGCTGGCGTGAGGTCGGCCCGCCACGGGCCCTGATTGATACCAGCTATGGTCGACTGCTGGTGTACAAGGTGTGGCTGGTCCTTGGAATGATCGCTCTCGGCGCTCTGGCGCGGCAGTGGGTCCGCCGGCAGTACAGAACGAAGAGAGATCAGCCGGCCGGCCGGCCGGACCGCTCGCCGGATACCGTTCTGCTTGCCGGGCTGCGGCGGGGTGTCATGGCGGAAATCGTGGCCGGGGCTGTCGTGCTGGGGATCACGGCTGGGTTGGTGAACATGGTACCGGGACGTCCCAGCTATTCACCGC
>NZ_CDWWEW010000236.1:918-4330 GCF_977966315.1 Frankia sp. CeRuru1 | reverse complement strand
CGGGGCTGTCGTGCTGGGGATCACGGCTGGGTTGGTGAACATGGTACCGGGACGTACCAGCTATTCACCGCCGTTCTCCGACACCACCTTCGCGGGTCCGATGACGGTGAAGGTGCGGGTCTCACCGACGCGGGTGGGCGCCCAGACCCTGGACGTCCACGCCACGGGCCCGAGCGGCAAACCGCAGAAACTGGTGGAGGCCAGTGCGGCGTTGTCGTTGCCGGCCGCCGATCTCGGCCCCTTCACTGTTCCGCTGAGCCTGGCCGCGCCGGGCCATGCGCGGAGCGACGGGATCCGGGCGCCGTTGCCCGGTGAATGGCAACTTCGGCTCACGCTCCGAGTGAACGATTTCGACCAGTACGTGACAACCGTGTTCTACCAGGTCCGATGAAGGACTCGTGAACGATGAAGGGCTCGTGAACGCTGGGCGGCGGTAAGCGCTTCCGCGATAGCTGATCGGAATGGTTCGATTGGCGTGTGATATCAGGGTTGTAATGATCGGTCAGGCAACCCATGGTAGAGCGGCAAAGGCCTGCGAGGGAAGCTCAGAAGGAGTCCATCCATGCCGACCGCCACCGCTGACAAGTCCCATAGCTTCGATGTTTTCCAGCACTACGAGCGCCTCCAGTGGAAGGTTTCCGACCTCGGGCTGGAAAACGTCCGTCGTGACCTCGTTCATCCCGTTTACATCTCGCTTGTCAAGGGCGTTGTCATGGGCGAGGCGACGTCTCTCCCCGGGCTGCACGGTTTTCTCAGCGAGTTCCACGACGACTACGACTGCTCGGCCTTCGTGGCCATCTGGGCCTACCAGGAGCTTCAGCATCACTACGCCTTCCGTGCTTGGCTCAAGGCGGTGGGCGTCCATATCGACCAGGACAAGATCGAGGCTCTGCGTGAGCCGTACGAAGCCGGTATCACGCCGAGTGCGACCCTGACCACGAACGTGATCTCCGAGATCATCGTTAACACGGTCTACCGGGCGATGTCGGAGTGGGTGGAGGAGCCCGTGCTGGCCGACCTGTTTCTCCGCGCGAGCCGCGACGAAGCAGGGCACGCCCGCGAGTTCCTCTTCTACTTGAAGCGTCGCCTGGAACTCCACCCGCACGAGCTGAGGTCAGTCCTGGAAAGGATTCATTTCTACGTTACGAGCCCGCGGCTCAACCACCCGGTCGGTGTCTACAAGCATCAGCGCGTCGAGGAGATGCGGGGGCACGAGACCGTCGACGACGTGATCGATGTCTATCTCCAGTTCTCTCCGCCGGATGCGCTGGAAAAGCTCCAGGCCAAGCTCCGGCGCATGCTCGGAACAGCGGTCGGCCGGGACCTGAGCCGGAACTCCGGCATCCGCCACGCGATGGCTGAAATAGTGGCCTGATGCGTCGAATCTGAGAACGTCGTTCCAGACCCGATCGGATGCGGGGGCGACGCGCGACGACGGCGGCGCCCCGGATCACGTGCGACGCCGTCGGCAGGGGCGCGCCGTGACCGATTCCCTGCCGGAGGAACCGATGCACATTCACCCGACCGCTCCCTCCCAATCCTCGGCCGACGAGGAATACCTGCCGGTGCCCTGGGCGGTCCTGGAGAGCTACCGCTGCTTCGGCTGCTCACCGCACAATGCAAACGGCCTGCGCCTCCGCTTCGCCTTCCGTCCCGACGGGATCGCCACCCGCTTCAGGCTGGACCGCACTCACGAGTCGTACCCGGGGGTCGTGCACGGCGGTCTCATCGGAGTCATCTGCGACGAAACCATGGGAAACCTGATCGTTCTGCGAACAGGCCTCACCTCCTTCACTACCGGTATGCGGCTGCGGTACGTCACCGCGATGCGGGTGAACACCGACTACCAGTGCGTTGCCCGCCTACAGGCCGACGCGGCTGAGCCGGTCTCCAACCCGACGGGCGGTCCGACGGGCAATCCGACGGGCGCGGGCGGCCTGGTGCGTGCCGAGGCCGAGATCCTCGACGCCGCGGGCAGTCTAGTGGCTGCGGCGAGCGCGACCTACCGTCCGACATCGATGAACATCGCGCGGCAACGCCTGGACCTGCGACCGGACGAGTTCGACCGTGTCGCGGAAGCCATCACCGCGGCCCAGGCTGCTAGCGCGGCCCAGGCTTCCAGCGCGGCCCAGGCCGCCGGCGGCCAGGGCTGAGTAGTCCCTCTCACGCGCCTCAACCGACACGGCGAATGACTGAAGGAGTCATGATGACACCCTCCCGCGCCGAGATTGTCAGTACTGTCACCGCCATCCTTGCTCGCGAGCTCGGGATGCCAGCCGACGCGCTCACTCCCGACCTCGACCTGCGGGCCGTCGAAGGCGCGGACTCGGTGAAGGTCCTGGTCATGATCTCCCGCATAGAGCGCACGTACGATATCGAGATCGAGGATGAGGACGTCTTCACCCTGAGCTCCATCAACGACGTCGTCCGTATCGTGCTCGCGGCGCTCGAGACGGCGGCGGTCTGACAACAGGAGAATCATCGTGACCGTATCGAACACCGTTATATCATATACCTCTGCTCCGGAAGCGGGGCAACGCCGCCCTGCCCGGTCCGACGGCCCTTTTGCCCGTCCGGTGCTGCCGCCGCTGCTGCCCGCCTCCGACCTGGCGGCGGCGGTCACCGCGTTTCATTCTGCCGGGTCCGCCGCCCGCCGGTGGGACGTCGAATCGGCCTTCCGGTGGGACGAGGCCGAGGCCGACCGGCTCACCGAAGGCCAGCGCTCAGCGGTCCGCTTCATCACCCTGATCGAGGACCATCTCCCCGGCTATTTCGGCCTCTACGAGCGTGCGTTCCCGCTCAACTCCGACGTTGACCTGGAAACCTTTATCCATAACCGTGAGCTCTACCATTTCACGGTACGGTGGGCCCAGGAAGAGGACAGCCACGCCCGGGCCCTGTTCCGCTACCAGGTCGCCGCCGGTATCGCCGAACCGGAGGAACTGCGTCGGGAACTGGCGGCCGAGGGCCGCAAGAAATTCGATCTGCCACTTGACCACGCGGTCTCGTTGTTCGCCTACGCACTCGTGCAGGAGAAGGCGACGCAGCTCTATTATCAGCAGCTACGCACCGTGGCCGGCGATCCGGTCCTGGCCGACGTCCTCACCCGACTCGCCCGCGACGAGTCGCGCCACTTCGCGTTCATGGCGGATGTGGTCGAGCGGTACCTGCGCCGGGAGGGCGACGCCGTGGTGGAGCCAATCCGCGAGGTCATTGCGACCTTCCGGATGCCACTGGCCGACACCATCCGCGGCTACTGGCGATGGGCACTGCGGATCAGGGAAGTCGCCCACTACGACCACACGGACGCCTACGCTCACCTCATCCGGGTCGTGAACCGCGCCGTCGACGCCCGGTCCGACCGGGTGAATGAACTGATCACCTTTATCGACGCATGCCGGACCGCCCCCGT
>NZ_CDWWEW010000236.1:0-813 GCF_977966315.1 Frankia sp. CeRuru1 | reverse complement strand
CCCGACCAGGCTCATTTTCGCGATGGTCGAGCCGGTAGCACAAGTGCTACCGTCGGAGGGGTGGACGAGATAGGGCTTCGAGAGGTCCGGCAGAACGCCAGCGACCTGGTACGACGCGCCCAGGCCGGTGAACGGCTCACCATCACCGTGGCCGGCCGACCAGCAGCCGTCCTTGGCCCGGTGAGTCCGCGTGTGTGGCGGCGCTGGGACGATCTGGCGGAACTCTTCGCGCAGCCGGAGGACACCGACTGGCCTGAGGACCGCAACCTCGTCGACGGTTCCCTCACGGATCCCTGGGAAGGCCGATGAAACGCGGCGTCCTCGATACCAGTGTCCTGGTCGCCACGGACGTCACCCCCATCTCCGGCGAGTTGGCAGTCAGTGTCATCAGCATCGCCGAACTACAGTTCGGCGTCCTCGTCGCCAAGACGCCCCAGGCCCGCGCAACCCGGCTCGCCCGCCTCAGCGCGATCCAACGACGGTTCGACCCGCTGCCCATCGACGACGCCGTCGCCGACAGCTACGGACGTCTCGCCGCCCGCGTCGTCGAAGCCGGACGCCAGCCACGCGCACGCGCCATGGACCTGCTGATCGCGGCCACCGCCCATGCCCACGGAGCCAGCATCTACACCCGCAACGCCGCCGACCTCGTCGGCCTGGAAGACCTCCTGAGGATCGTCACGATTTAAGTCGGCTGACGGCGAGATCGCCGGTTCGATCCTCACACCGGTGGGCGGCGAGGCTGTCGGAGTTCGCGGGCTTCCACCCTCCCCTCGAGATGATCTTCCTGGCAGTCCGCTGGTACCCGCGATT
>NZ_CDWWEW010000235.1:0-8308 GCF_977966315.1 Frankia sp. CeRuru1 | reverse complement strand
CAGAAGGGACACACCCATCATGACCGCCCCCCGCGCCCGTGCGCGCACCGTCTCCACCATCCCGCCGGCAGCGCCTGGCGCCCTGGACGTTCTGATCGTCGACGCGGTGCGCGCCGCCGTCCGCCGGACTGTCAGCGCCGCGAGGATCGCCGCCGGTAACCGCTCCCGTCGCCGCCAGCATCATCGGGCGGGTGTCCGGTGAGCGCCGCCGCCGCTGCCGAGCGGGTCGCCCGCGGCGCCCGACTCCTCGACCAGCAGCGCCCCGGATGGGCCCATCGCTTCGACCCCGACGCCATCGCGCCCAACGGCCCCGTCGGCTGGCAGATCGTCGGACATCTCTACCGAGACCCGGACATCGACACCTATGCCAATGCCTACACCTACGGATGCGTCGACCTCGGCCTCCAGACGAGACAGGACGAGTTCGACCATGGCCTCGACCCAGACGGCACCGACGACTGGCGCCGACTGAACCTGCAGTGGATCACCGAGATCCGCCAGCGCCAGGTGGGTGCCCGGTGAGCGCCGTCGACCTCCCTCCGCACGGCCGCGCGTGGCTGCGCTACGACGACGACCGCGGCGGCATGTGGGCCGAGGACCCGCGGACCGGACGCTGGTGGCTGTGCTACTCGGACGGCTGGCACAGCGCTGGACGGCCAGACGACCTGGGCGACCTGCTGCTCGCCGGGACGACGGAGATCCCAGGCGAGAGCCATCCCGACCTGCTCGCCGAGGCCGTCGACCTTCTCGTGACCCGGCCTGGAGACGACTATCCCGGTCTCCGCCGCGCCGAGGCGCTCGGGGGCATGAAGAAGACCAGCGACAACGGCTGAGTATCCCCGGCGCGGCCCATACGCCTGGACAGCAACGGCCGCGCCGGGGTCCACCCCACATCCCTCCACAGGAGAGCAGGAGCCATGCCCATCATCCTCACCGCGGCCGAGGACTCCAACCCTGTCAACCGCAGCCACTGCCCGGCCCATGGCCCGTACGGCGGGCTGATCTGCCCCCGCTGCGTCACCACGCTGCCGCCCCGGACGGAGACCCGGTGAGCTCCGCCGCCGTGTACGCCGTCCTGGGCGTCACCCTCTACGCCGCACATCAGCTGGCGGACCACGTCCTGGGCCAGACCGACACCCAGGCCGCCGCCAAGGCGCAGCCGGGCCGGGCCGGCTGGGCCGCCCTGGCCCGCCACGTCGCCCAGTACCACGCGGTCGTCGTGGCCATGACCGCCATCACCGTGGCCGCTCTGCACGTGCCGCTGAGCCTGCCCGGGGCGGCCGCCGGGCTGGCGGTGTCCGCCGGCACCCACGCCCTGTGGGACCGGCGCTGGACCGTCCGCTGGGTCCTGGAGCACACCGGCGCCCGCCGGTTCGCCGCACTCGCCGAGGGCGGCCTCAACGGCATGTACTTGGCCGACCAGGCCCTGCACCTGGCCTGCCTGTGGGCCGCCGCGCTCCTCACCGCCACCCTCTAACCCGAACCCACGCCAGAAAACCATCGGCCGGCGAATCAGACCGGTCTTTTCTCCCCGCACCACCTCCCGCGCTACCCCCATGCCGAAAACCATCCGAAAGGACGCATTCCCAATGCGCGCGACCAGACATTCCGAGGATTCGACAGAGGTCGTATCGTTCGGCTATCTTCACGGCACCCCACCGAAAGCCGACATCACACTCGACCTTCGGACGCATTTCCGGGACCCCCACGTACAGCCGCAGCTGCGGTATCTCACCGCCCCACGACCCGGCTGTTCGCAACACCGTATTGACCACCCCGGGCATTGCGTCGCTCATCACCGCGACCGTCGCCGCCGTCCAGGTGTTCCACGCCGCCCCTCAGCCGGCCGGGTGACCGTCGCCGTGGGATGCGCCGGCGGCCGGCACCGCGCGGCCACCGTCGCCATGGCCATCGCCGCCCCGCTCGACCAGGCCACCGTGCACCACCGCGACCTGACGAAACCCGTCGTCGACCGCTAACCACCCCGCGACGCGAGAAAGGCAGGGCCGCATGAACCAACGCCACCGACACCGCTCCTTCGTCCACCTGCACGTCCACACCGACCACTCGATGCTCGACGGGGCGGCGCGGATCGGGGACCTGGTCGCCGAGGCCGCGCGGCTCGGTATGCCGGCGGTCGGGATGACCGATCATGGCACGATGTCCGGTGCCTACGACCTGCACCGGGTCGCCACCGCGGCCGGCATCACGCCCGTCATCGGGATCGAGGCGTACGTGGCCCCCGCCGGACGCCACCACAAAACGCCGGTGTTCTGGGGTAGCACGAAGCAACGCTCGTCCGACCAGTTCGGGGAGGGCGGCGACGTCTCGGGTGCCGGGGCGTACACCCACATGACCATGCTCGCCCGCGACGCCACCGGCCTGCGCAACCTGTTCAGGCTGTCGTCGCTGGCCTCGATTGAGGGCTATTACCGCAAGCCCCGGATGGACGCCGAGCTGCTCGCCACGCACTCAGCGGGGGTCATCGCCACGACGGGCTGCCCGTCGGGCGAGGTGCAGACCCGGCTGCGGCTCGGGCAGCCCGACGAGGCCCTGCGCGCCGCGGAGACCTACCGGGAGATCTTCGGGCCCGAGAACTTCTTCCTGGAGCTGATGGACCACGGGCTGGCCATCGAACGCTCGGTCCGCGCTGGCCTGCTCGACATCGGCCGGCGGCTCGGCCTGCGCCCGCTGGCCACGAACGACTCCCACTACGTTACCGCCGACCAGGCCGGTGCCCACGCGGCACTGCTGTGCGTCCAGAGCCGCAGGACCCTGCATGACCCCAGCCGGTTCAAGTTCGACGGCGAGGGCTACTATCTCAAGAGCGCTGAAGAGATGCGGGCCCTCTGGGACGACGAGGTTCCCGGCGCCACCGACACGACGCTCGACGTCGCGGCCCTGGTGGAGTCCTACGACGAGGTGTTCGCCCACCGCGACCTCATGCCAGTCTTCCCGCTGCCCACGGGGGAGACCGACGAGTCCTACCTGCGCGACCAGGTCGCCGCCGGCCTGGCCCGACGCTACCCCGGCGGCGTACCGAACGATCGGCGCGACCGCGCGGCCTACGAGCTCGACGTCATCGTCGGCAGGTCGCTGTCCACGTACATGCTGGTCGTGGCGGACATCTGCCGGGAGGCGCGTGAGCGCGGCATCCGGGTGAACGCCCGCGGCTCGGCCGTCGGCTCGATTGTCGCCTACGCGCTGGGGATCACCGGCCTGGACCCGATCGACTACAAGCTGTACTTCGAGCGGTTCATCAACCCCGAGCGCCCCTCGATGCCCGACATCGACCTGGACGTCGACGAGCACCGGCGCGGCGAGCTGATCAGCTACGTTGCGGACCGATACGGACACGACCGCGTCGCGCAGATCATCACCTTCGGGACCATCAAGGCCAAAGCCGCGGTCCGCGACGCCGCCCGCGTGCTGGGGCACCCGTTCGCGGTCGGGGACCGGATCACCAAAGCCCTCCCGCCACCGGTGATGGGCCGCGACGCACCGCTGGCCGCCGTGTCCGACCCGACGCACCCCCGCTACGGCGAGGCGACCGAGGTCCGCACGATGCGCGACGCCGATCCGGTGGTCGCCGAGGTACTGGATCTCGCGACCGGCCTGGAGGGCGTGATCCGCCAGGCCGGTGTGCACGCGGCCGGCGTCATCGTGTCCCGCGACCCCCTCGTGGACGTCCTGCCGGTCTGGCGCCGGGACGACGGCGCGACGATCACGCAGTTCGACTTCCCGACCTGCGAAGCCATGGGCCTGCTGAAGGTTGACTTTCTGGGCCTGCGGAACCTCGCGATCCTGGAAGCCGCGCTCGCCCACATCCGGCGCACCCGCGGCGAGAACATCGACCTGGAGACGGTTCCGCTCGACGACCCCGCGACGTTCTCGCTGCTGGCCTGCGGCGACACCCTGGGGGTGTTCCAGCTCGACGGCACGGCGATGCGGGCCCTGCTGCGTGCCATGGCCCCGACAGCATTCGAGCACATCTCCGCCGTGTTGGCCCTCTACCGGCCGGGTCCGATGGCGGCTGGCGCGCACACTGACTACGCAGACCGCAAGAACGGCCGCAAGCCGGTCGTGCCCATCCATCCCGAGTTGGCTGAGGTCTGCGCGGACATTCTCGGTGACACGTACGGCCTGATCGTCTACCAGGAGCAGGTCATGGCGATCGCGCAGGCGGTCGCCGGCTACTCGCTCGGCAAGGCTGACCTGCTGCGCCGGGCGATGGGCAAGAAGAAGAAGGAGATCCTCGACAAGGAGTTCGCCCCCTTCTCCGCGGGGATGCGCGCGGGCGGGTACTCCGACGCGGCGATCAAGACCCTGTGGGACATTCTCGTCCCGTTCTCCGACTACGCCTTCAATCGCGCCCACACCGCCGACTACGGGATGGTGTCGTACTGGACCGCGTACCTGAAGGCGAACTACCCCGCTGAGTACATGGCGGCCGTACTGACCTCGGTCGCGGTTGTCCCCGACCGAATGGCGATCTACCTGGCGGAGTGCCGACGGATGGGCGTACGGGTACTGCCCCCAGACGTCAACGAATCCGAGCTGGATTTCACCCCGGTGGGGGAGGGCATCCGGTTCGGCCTCGGTGCGGTCCGCAACGTCGGTACGAGTGTGGTCGACGCAATCATCACGGGTCGGCAGAAGGCCCCCTACACCTCGTTCCCCGACTTCCTCAACAGAGTCGAGGCGCCGGCATGCAACAAGCAGGCCGTCGGCTCACTGATCATGGCCGGGGCGTTCGACTCTCTCGGCCATCGGCGGCGCCCCCTCTTCGAGGTCCACGAGGGCGTGATCGGCGCGGCACTGCATGCGAAGCGGGCCAGGGCGGCTGGGCAGTACGACATGTTCGATGACGTCGATGATGGCGTCGATGACGAACCGGCGCCCAGCAGGATTGATCTGGACCTGGGCGGCCCGGAATGGCCGCAGCAGGAACTGCTGGCCCAGGAGCGGGCCATGCTCGGCCTCTACGTCTCCGGCCACCCCCTGGACGGGGCGCGGGCGATACTGGAGCATCACCGCTCGACCACGATCGTGGACCTCCTCGACGCCGGCCAAGCCGGGCGCGAGGTGCGCATCGCGGGCATGATCTCCAAGGTTGACCGGAAGGTCAGCAAGAGCTCCGGGGCACCGTGGGCGGCCGTGACCGTGGAGGACCTGGAGGGCGCGATCGAGGTCCTGTTCTTCTCGCGGACTTACGCGGCACTTTCGGGCCGGCTCGTCCCGGACGCGGTGGTGTCCGTGCTGGGCCGGGTCAACGAGCGGGACGGCTCTATCAGCCTGGTAGCGAGCGACCTGGCCACCCTGGACCTCACCGCCTCGGACGTCGAGGAGACGCCGGTCCTGCTCACCCTGCCCGTGAGTGCGATCACGCCGCGCCTGGTCGGCGAGCTGCGTAGGGCCCTGACGGCACACCGCGGCTCCCGACCGGTACGCCTGAGCCTTCAGGGCGAGAGGCGGCGCACGCTGATGGAGCTCGAATACAAGGTCCACGCCACACCCGCGCTGCGGGGCCGCCTCGATGCGCTGCTCGGTATCGGCGCGGTGTCCGTGTGGCCCACCGAGGGCCATCGGGCGCCCAGGCGAGGGGCTGCGTGACGCCGACGTGCGGCGCCGCGGACCAGCGGGCCCGAGTGGCGACGTGACGCCCCGAAAAAACACGGTGTCGGACCGTTTCGCGCACCGAAGGAGGAAGATGTCCCGCAGAAAGGCGAGATCATGAAACATGAAAGCTGTCATCATCGAGGGAGACCAGCGTGACTACGACTCCGGCGCAGCCCGCCCTGTTCGACGGCGCCCCGGCCCGGGCGGTGTCCGCCTCCGGCCTGGGGGACCCGCGCTTTCTTGAGGTTCGCCGGACGATCGAGGAATTTCCCGAGCTCCAGGGGCGGCTGGCATGGGACCGTCTCAACGCGCTCGCGTTGGGCATTCAGGAGGCACTGGAGAGGCTTGATCAGAAACGGCGGGCTGCATGATTGTCCGTCGATGGGGGCTACGCTACCTCGATCTCGACTCCGCATGGGTGCGCGAACACCGTCCCGACCTCGACGCGGACGACCCGATCGACTCCTGCGGGATCCAGATGGAGGGGTGGCCCGACCAGACCGAGATCGTGATGTGGAAGTGGCGGAAGATTCTCGACGAGGATGATGGCCGCCCCTACCAGCTCGTCCGCCAGGACATCACCTACGGCCGGTACCGGGACGCCACCCGGGAGGACCTCGCGGCCGACCGCGCGGGGTCAGCCGCGCTCAACTGGGCCACGCGACTACCTGGAGGACAGGTCGACCCACAGGCCTCTCTTGACACTGCCCGGCGGCGCGGCGACGACTGGCCGATCTTGTGTCGGGATGTCACCACGGGGCCGTGGGTGGAACTGCGCGAGACCGGGATCGCCGGAGAGAGCGAGACGGCGTGATGTGATCAACTCAGTAAGACGGTTGATGCCAGGCTACTGTGAAAGCGGCTTGACGACGTCCACAGGTTTTGGAGAAGGTGCGCGCGATGGTGGAGCTCGAGCAGCACCTGCCCGAGGTCGAGATCCTCGATGAGGACCCCCCCGAGGGGTGGATCGAGGCGGCCGAGGTGGGCCTCGCCGACTATGAGGCCGGACGGTTCGTCGTCTGCGACCCCGAGACGTTCGATCGACTTCTGGCCGACGCTGCCGTCCATCCACAGGCGAGCTGAGCCCGTTCCGTTATCCACAGGCCCTGGGCCCGATTCGTACAGGGAGTCGAAAGGCGGCTAACGTATCGTGTGCCTACCTTCCTGCCGGTTGCCGCGTTCTGGGCGGACTGGGGCCGGCTGCGACCCGAGCAGCGCGCCGCGTTTCTGCGGGCGCGAACCCTCTTCGTCGAGGGGCTGACCGCAGGCACGTTCCACCCCTCGCTGCGCGTGAAGGGGTACAAGTCAGCTTCGAGCGTCTACGAGATGACCTGGGCTCCCGACGGCCGGGCACTGTGGGCTTACGGGCAGCCCATCCCAGGGCGGCTGGGCCCGCATGTCGTGTGGCTGCGAATCGGATCGCACGAGATCTTCCGTCAGCCACCGACAAGTACGCCTACGAGAAGATGACCCTATGATCAGAGATCTGCTCTGGAAGGCGGCCGAGGCACTGGAAGCGGGGGAGAACCCGCTCACCGAAGCTTGGCTCGACGCACATACGACACAGGCCGAGCGGCGGGCACTGCTCGAGTCGCTCGCACAGGGGGCACGGCTGGCCGCCTGGGTGGGCGACAACTCCGGGACGGCGGCAGCACAGGAGGCCCTGGAGGGTATCCGGCGAACTGCCGCACGGCGTGCCCAGTGGCTATGAACATCGCCTCAACAGTGATCCCAACCCCTTCTCCGCCGTCCCTGCCACCGGTGTTGCGGTGGGATGGGTAGCTGCTGCGCCGACACCTCCGCGGCACCGAGCGTCAGCGAGAACCGAACAGGCGCAGGTACTCCGCAGCCGAGTTCGGGTTGCGACCCCACTCCCGCAGGCCCGAGCCGACATTGTCGGTCGAGTAGTCGTCGAAGTAGCACTCGCCGCGTAACATCCGGCGGCTGTCGGGGAGCTTCTCGTCCCAGAGGCCCTGGAAGAAGTGGCGCATCCACCGGATGAAGGCCGGGTTATCGCCGCCGCCCTGCTGTTTGACGGAGGTTGCGCGGGAGTACGGCGTCAGCCAGCAGAACGTCTCCCGTGCAGTCATCCGAGGGGACGAGGTGTTCTCCGATTCGGAGAGGCTCGCCGACGCTCTCGCGCTCGCGCGGGCCGCCGACGTGAGCATGTACCTGCTGCTCGGGCCATCTGCCTAGTCGGGGCGGGTCGCCTGCACTCCGGTCGCAATGGCCGCCGCAGCCTGGGCGAAGGCGATCTTTCCGGTGTCGTCGAGCTGGTCGTAGTCGACCTCGTGAAGGATCTGCATCGCGGCCCGCAGGTAGACGTCGGTGTTGGTCGTGGTGATGAGCGCGTGCGGGTGCGGGGTGGGCGGCAGGGCAGGCTTGGCCATGAGGCCATGATGGCCGAAGGAGGTCATCCGCGTCTCAACGGGCGTCGGTGCGCCAAGGTGTTGTAGCGGACCGATTGCGGCGAACGACTCTCGCGGTACGAGTCCGATCGGCTACGTTCAGGCCCCATCGCGTCGAACACGGACTCCAGGGGCACGCTGCACGGCCGGCAGCGCGCAGGTCCGGGCGCTGGGGCAGAAGTCGGCCAGATGCCGTGTCCGACGAGTGGCACCCGAGTCGCCTGCTCGTCGAAGTGCCGGAGAGCGGCCCCACGGAACGCCAAGACATCACGGTCCTGCGT
>NZ_CDWWEW010000234.1:0-8319 GCF_977966315.1 Frankia sp. CeRuru1 | reverse complement strand
GGCCCAGACCGGGGCGACCACGCTGATCCTGGTCACGAACACGGTGGCCGGCCGGCAGTGGCGGCACGAGCTGCTGCGCCGCACCTCGCTGACCGAGGAGGAGATCGGCGAGTACTCCGGGGAGCGCAAGGAGATCCGGCCGGTCACCATCGCTACCTACCAGGTGATGACGGCCCGGCGTAAGGGCGAATACCTGCACCTGGAGTTGTTCGGGGCCCGGGACTGGGGTCTGATCGTCTACGACGAGGTGCATCTGCTCCCGGCGCCGGTCTTCCGGATGACCGCCGACATCCAGTCCCGTCGTCGGCTCGGCCTGACCGCGACCCTCGTCCGGGAGGACGGCCGGGAGGGCGACGTCTTCTCGTTGATCGGGCCGAAGCGGTATGACGCCCCGTGGCGGGAGATCGAGGCACAGGGCTGGATCGCGCCGGCGCAGTGCACCGAGGTGCGCGTCACGCTCACCGAGGACGAGCGGATGGCCTACGCCGTCGCCGAGCCGGAGGAGCGGTACCGGATGTGTGCCACCGCCCGCAGCAAGCGGGCGGTGGTGGAACGTCTCGTCCGCCGGCACTCCGATGACCGGGTGCTGGTGATCGGCGCATATCTCGACCAGCTCGACGAGCTCGGGGAGCTGTTGGACGCCCCGGTCATCCAGGGTTCTACCCGTAACCGGGAGCGGGAGCGGCTGTTCGAGGCGTTCCGGACCGGGGAGATCACCACATTGGTCGTTTCCAAGGTCGCGAATGTCTCCATCGACCTGCCGGAGGCCGGGGTGGCCGTGCAGGTCTCGGGCACGTTCGGTTCCCGCCAGGAGGAGGCCCAGCGGCTCGGTCGGGTGCTGCGGCCCAAGGCCGACGGCCGCACGGCGCACTTCTACACGGTGGTGGCCCGCGACACCCTCGACCAGGAGTACGCGGCACACCGCCAGCGATTCCTCGCCGAGCAGGGCTACGCCTACACCATCGTCGACGCCGACGACGTCCTGGGGTAGCGGTCGGGGTCGCGCCATCACTCCGAGTCGGGCGGGTCGATCAGCTCGGCCGGCTGGATCGCCACCGGAAAGGGCTGAGTGGCGGTGAAGGTCTCCTTCCCGCTGACCGTGCGGGTGGCGAGGTACGCATCGGCGACCAGGTCGTACGCCTCGATGGTGGCGGTGTCCGGGTCGATCAGCCAGCAGGACGGCACGCCGCGTTGCCGGTAGAGATCGAGTTTGAGGGTGCGGTTGTAGCGCCGGGTGCTGGCGTCGGCCACTTCGATGACGAGGGACGGGGTGCCCCGGAGCCGACGGCCGGTGTCACCGCTCGCCGCTACCACGACATCCGGCACGAGCAGACTGCGGGGGGACAGCTCCACCCCGATCCCGGCCGGCAGGATCTGAGCTCCGGAGGAGGCCGTGCCCGCCAGGATCCGGACCAGGCGCGCCGTGACGCGGGCCCGCAGCGGTGTCGGCCATGGTCGCAGGACGCACAAGCCGTCCAGGAGCTCGAACCGAGCGTCATCATGCCCGCCCGTGTCGAGATCTTCCACGGTGACCGGGGGAGTGGGAACGGTCATCGAGGGGCGATGGGAGCGCGGCTGTGCGGGGGCCTGAACCACGAGGGCTATCGTGCCTGTCGCCGTGGCCGCTGTCTAAAGCTGGCATGCGTTAATTGTCCGTGTCGCGGTAAAAGGTCGAAGTCTAACGAAGGTGACCTTCGAGTTGTTCAAAAGGAGTGACATAAAGCTCTTGTCTCTTGGATTACCCGATGGTAATTTGATCGCCGTCGATGGCGGCCGAGAAGAGCGTTCTTGGAAAGGTCGCCTTTGGGAGTGCCTTCCGGCGTTCGCTCCGTCCCGAGCGGCGCCCGCTCCCACGCCGGAGAGCTCGCCCCCGCGGAACCTCCCGTCCGCGGGGGCGAGCCTTGCCCCGCACGGCGCCTTCGGCGCAGTGCGGGGACCCCTGGCATAAGGGTGGAGGCGGGGTTTCCGTCAGCTCGCCTTCGGCGAGCTTCCTGGGGTAGCGGTCGGGGCTTCGGCGCAGTGCGGGGACCCCTGGCATAAGGGTGGAGGCGGGGTTTCCGTCAGCTCGCCTTCGGCGAGCTTCCTGGGGTAGCCGTCGGGGCTTCGGCTGTGATGCACGGGCGAACGCACGAGGGCGGCCCCGGGAGAACCGGAGCCGCCCTCGGCCAGACGGTGGTGCAGGGTACAGCAGGTGACGAATTGGACTAGAAGTCCATGTCGCCGCCGCCGCCCGGGACTGCCGGGGCCGGGTTCTTCTCCGGCTTGTCAGCGATGACGGCCTCGGTGGTGAGGAACAGGCCGGCGATCGACGCGGCGTTCTGCAGGGCGGAGCGGGTGACCTTGGCCGGGTCGATGATGCCGGTGCCGATCAGGTCGACGTACTCGCCGGTGGCCGCGTTCAGGCCGTGGCCGGTCGGCAGGTTGCGGACCTTCTCGACCACGACGCCGCCCTCGAGACCGCTGTTGAAGGCGATCTGCTTGATGGGCGCCTCGAGCGCGAGCCGGACGATGTTGGCACCGGTCGCCTCGTCGCCGGACAGGTCCAGCTTCTCGAAGGCGGTGATCGACGCCTGGAGCAGCGCGACGCCACCACCGGCGACGATGCCCTCCTCGACGGCGGCCTTCGCGTTGGACACCGCGTCCTCGATGCGGTGCTTCTTCTCCTTGAGCTCGACCTCGGTGGCCGCGCCGACCTTGATGACGGCGACGCCGCCAGCCAGCTTCGCGAGCCGCTCCTGGAGCTTCTCGCGGTCGTAGTCCGAGTCCGACTTCTCGATCTCGTTGCGGATCTGGCTGACCCGACCGGCGATCTGGTCGGTGTCGCCGGCACCCTCGACGACGGTCGTCTCGTCCTTGGTGACAACGATCTTCCGGGCACGGCCGAGCAGGTCGAGCGAGGTGCTCTCGAGCTTGAGGCCGACGTCCTCGGAGATGACCTGACCACCGGTCAGGATGGCGATGTCGCCCAGGATCGCCTTGCGGCGGTCACCGAAGCCGGGGGCCTTCACCGCGACGCTCTTGAAGGTGCCGCGGATCTTGTTGACGACCAGGGTGGCCAGCGCCTCGCCCTCGACATCCTCGGCGATGATCGCCAGCGGCTTGCCGGTCTGCATGACCTTCTCCAGTAGCGGGAGCAGGTCCTTGACCGCGGAGATCTTGCTGTTGACGATCAGGATGTACGGGTCGTCCAGGACGGCTTCCTGACGGTCCGCGTCCGTGACGAAGTACGGCGAGATGTAGCCCTTGTCGAAGCGCATACCCTCGGTGAGCTCGAGCTCGAGGCCGAAGGTGTTGCTCTCCTCGACGGTGACGACGCCTTCCTTGCCGACCTTGTCCAGCGCCTCGGCGATGAGGCCGCCGATGGCCGAGTCACCCGCGGAGATGGACGCCGTGGAGGCGATCTGCTCCTTGGTCTCGACCTCCTTGGCCTGCTTGGACAGCTCCTCGGAGACGCGCTCGACCGCGACCTCGATGCCCTTCTTCAGCCCGAGGGGGTTGGCGCCGGCGGCCACGTTGCGCAGACCCTCGCGCACCAGGGCCTGGGCCAGGATGGTGGCGGTGGTGGTGCCGTCACCCGCGACGTCGTTGGTCTTCTTCGCGACTTCCTTGACGAGTTCCGCGCCGATCTTCTCGTACGGGTCCTCGAGCTCGATCTCCTTGGCGATGCTCACACCGTCGTTGGTGATCGTGGGTACGCCCCACTTCTTCTCCAGCACGACGTTGCGGCCCTTCGGCCCGAGCGTGACCTTGACCGCATCGGCCAGCTGGTTCATGCCGCGCTCCAGGCCGCGCCGAGCCTCCTCGTCGAAGGCAATGATCTTCGGCATGGTTTCTGGGTCCTCCCAGTGGGATGGCAGGTTCGATGGCCTGGCCCTAACGACGCCCGCGACGGACGGCTCCCGCCTGCTCCGGACCCGGGTGATGCACCTCGGACACAGCGCGGATCGGGCAGCCTCGCCGTTTCAGCCTTGGCACTCCCTAGACGAGAGTGCCAGCTCTTGTTTAGCACTCGGCACGAGTGAGTGCAAGCTGACCCATGGTTCCGCGTGCCCGGCTCCGATCCCCCCCGCGGCGCCTCGCCGTCGTCCGTGGCCCTTCCGTTGGTCCGGCGTGGTCCACGAAGTTCGTCGAATGCGCTGGGCCGGGCTGTGCTGCGCTGGGCCGGGCTGTGCTGCGCCCGAGTCAGTCGTCGCCGAGGCCGGCGGCCTCGAAGGCGCGCAGCGACGGCTTGATCGTCGCGGTCGGTCCGCCCGTCTCGACAAGGGGGTCAAGCGTCTTCAGCCCGTCGCCGGTGTTGTAGAGGATGGTCTCGGCGGCCGGGTCGAGCAGCCCCTCGCGCAGCAGCCTGCGCAGGGTGGCCACGGTGACGCCACCGGCCGTCTCGCCGAAGAGGCCCTCGGTGCGGGCGAGCAGCCGGATCCCGTCGATGATCTCCTCGTCGGTCACGTCCGCGATCGCCCCGCCGGTCCGCCGAGCCACGTCGAGGGCGTAGGGGCCGTCGGCCGGGTTGCCGATCGACAGCGACTTGGCGATTGTGGCGGGCCGGACCGGGGCGACGGTCTCGACGCCCCGGGCGAACGCGGCGGCCACCGGGTTGCAGCCGGCCGCCTGCGCACCGAACACCCTGTACGGCGCCGGCTCGACCAGGCCGAGCCGGCCGAGCTCACCGAAGGCCTTGTCGATCTTTGTCAGCAGCGAGCCGGAGGCGATCGGCACGACGACCTGCTCGGGCAGCCGCCAGCCGAGCTGCTCGGCGACCTCGTAGCCGAGCGTCTTGGACCCCTCGGCGTAGAAGGGGCGGACGTTGACGTTGACGAACGCCCACTCGTACTCCCCGGCCAGCTCGCTGCACAACCGGTTCACGTCGTCGTAGTTGCCCTGGATGGCGACCAGCGTCCCGCCGTACACCCCGGTGGAGACCGTCTTGCCGGCCTCGAGGTCGTGCGGTACGAGCACCACCGAGCGCAGCCCGGCACCGGCCGCATGCGCCGCCACCGACTGCGCGAGGTTGCCCGTCGAGGCGCAGGCGACCGTGGTGAAGCCCAGCTCGCGGGCGGCGGTGAGCGCCACGGAGACGACTCGGTCCTTGAAAGAATGGGTGGGGTTGGCGCTGTCGTCCTTGATATAGAGCGTCTTCATCCCCAGCTCCGCGGCGAGCCGCGGGGCCGGGCGCAGCGGCGTCCAGCCGGCCCCGAGGGAGACCCGCCGCGCCGGGTCATGCCCGGCGGGCAGCAGCCCGACATAACGCCACAGGTTCGCCGGACCGCGTTCGATGGACTCTCGGGTCACTCGAGCCAGCAGGTCCGGGTCGTAGGCGATTTCCAGGGGAGCGAAGCATTCCACGCACACATGCGTAGGGGACAGCGGGTAGGTGGCGCCGCAGTGCCGACAGGACAGCGAGACCGCGGGGTTCGCGACGTCGAGGGCGGGACCGGTGGCGCGCTCGGGCGCGAGTGTCATGAAGAAGCTCCTCATCTTTCCCGGGGCAGTCTGCCACCAGGACGGAATTAGCACCTGCCGCGCACGGGATGCGGGTGGTTGCCGGGGCTTCGCTGGGCCGTTCCCTCTGCCCCTCTGGATGAGCCAGATGAAGTTGTCTGTCCGTACTGTAGACCGTGCGCGGGTGGTCGTGCACCGGTGTTGCCTCTGGTTGTGGACATGATATGGGTCGGTCGGAGGTTTCTCGGTGTGGTCTCACCGGTGCGGGCGGGTCCTGCCCACTCGTACCGGCCGCGCGCGCCCCCATGCCCGGAGATCGACCCGATCACGCCAGAGCCAGGGAGTCTGTAACAGTGAGTATCCGCGTCGTCTATACCGATCTTGACGGCACGATGGTCGGTCCCAAGGGTTGTTTCTTCCGGGCGGAGGGGGGAGCGATCACCCTGGAGCCGGCTCGTGCGCTCGCCGAGCTGCACGGCGCCGGCGTTGCGCTGGTCCTGGTCAGCGGGCGTACCCGTCCGCAGCTTCTCGAGGCCGCGGCGATCTTCGGCGCGGACGGGTTCATCGGGGAGCTCGGCGCGATCGTCGGCTGGAACGAGGGGCGCGACAGCGAGATCCTGCGCGGCGCGATGCCGCCCGACTTCGACCAGGTACCGGAGTACCTGCTCGACTGGATGGTCGAGCGCTACCCCGGGCGGCTGGAGCTGCACACCCCCTGGCACTCCGGCCGGGAGGTCGACGTCATGCTTCGCGGGAAGATCGAGGTGTCGGAGGTCGACGGCTGGCTCGCCGAGACCGGGTTCCCCTGGTTGAGCATGCGCGACAACGGGCTGATCTCGCCGGTCCACATGCCTGATCTCGGAGTGAATCCGCACGTCTACCATCTGGTCCCGGACGGTGTGGGCAAGGGGGACGCGGTCGCCTACGACCTCAAGCGGCGCGGGGTGTCACCGGCCGAGGCGATCGCCATCGGCGATTCCGCCAGCGACCTGGCCATGGCTCCCCATGTCGGGCGGATGCACCTGGTCGCGAACGCGGTGCGGCACCCGGACATCGCCGCCCTGCTGGCGCGGTACGACAACGTCACGGTCGAGGCGGGCCCGGTCGGCGCCGGCTGGGCCAGCGCGGTGCGAGCGGCCGTTGCCGCCTGAACGCGGTCCGCCTGAACGCCGTCCGCGCGTCGACGTTCGGCCCCGGCAGGGCAGACCGGACGGTCACCGGTCGGCGGCGAGGGCGTGCAGCTGGTCGGTGAACCAGAGCTGGGGCGGTAGCCGCCCGGCGACGGCGGCCAGCTCCTCGGCGCGCCGGCGCCGCTCGGGGGCGGGCATCGTCAGGGCGGTGTGCAGGGCCCGCGCGGTCGCCTGGATGTCGAACGGGTTGACGACCAGCGCCGCCGTGCCCATCTCCGCGCAGGCTCCGGCCTCCCGGGAGAGCACGAGGACGGCATCCCTGATCGAGACGATCGGCCCCTCCTTGGCGACGAGGTTCATGCCGTCCCGGATCGGGTTGACGACGAGCACCTCCGCGAGCGAGAGGGCCGCGATCGACCGGGGGTAGTCGTCGGTGATCTCCAGCCGCAGCGGCAGCCAGGTGTCCGTGGCGAACTCGTCCTCGATCTCCGCGGCTAGGCGCTGCACCGCGGCGGTGTATTCCCGGTACTCCGGCAGATCGTGCCGTGACGGGTAGGCGCAGACCAGGTGCATCACCTTGCCGCGCCATTCCGGACGGGTGCGCAGCAGTTCCCGGTAGGCGTCGAGACCACGGACGATGTTCTTGGACAGCTCGGTGCGGTCGACCCGGACGATGAGCCGCCGCCCGCCGGCCAGGTCGACCAGCTCGGCGGCCCGGGCGGCCACGTCGGTGGCGGCGGCCCGGCCGCGCAGCTCGTCCGCGTTGACGCCGAGCGGATGTACCCCGATCCGCACCGTCCGGTGCGGCCCGGCTTCCCGTCCCGGCCCGGCTTCCCGTCCCGGCCCGGCTGTCCCGACGGTCACCGCCCGCCGCTCGATCCGCAGTCCGAGGAGGTCGCGGCAGCATTCCTGGAACGCGTCGGCCCAGGCGTCGGTGAGGAACCCGAGCCGGTCGGCGCCGAGCATGCCGCGCAGGATCTGTTCGCTGACGTCGTCCGGGAGTATCCGGAAGTACTCCGGCGGTGCCCAGGGAGTGTGGCTGAAGTGGGCGATCCGCAGGTCCGCCCGCAGCGCCCGCAGCCGGGCGGCGACCAGGGTCAGGTGGTAGTCCTGGATCAGCACCGAGGCGCCCGGGGCGGCCTCGTGCGCGAGGGCCTGGGCGAACATCTCGTTGTAGGTCTCGTACGCTTCCCAGTCGCGGCGGAACGCCGGGCCGAAGACCGGCTGCGACGCCGGCGCGTAGAGCAGGTGGTGGATGAACCAGAGTGTGCGGTTCGCGACTGCGTTGTAGGCGCGGTCGAAGACGACCTGGTCGACGTCGAGCATCCGGACGGCGGCGCCGCCGGTGTCGTGGCCGGCGAGATCGAGGCGGCCGGCGGGCGCGGAACGCGCTGCCCGGCGATCGGCGTCACTGAGGGCGGCACACACCCACGCCATCGGACCGTCACCGTCGTCGGCCGCCACCCGGCTGAGGCCACTGACGAGGCCGCCGGCGCCCCGCCGGATCCGCAGCTTCCCGTCGTCCCCGACGGCGAACGCCACCGGCCCCCGGTTGGAGGCGACCAGCACCCGCGCGGTGCCAGTCGGCCACAGCCGCGGCAGGGTGTCTTCCTCGGCTCCCGGCATCCGACGCACACTGCGGAGAGTAGGCCATCCGCTCAGCCCTGTACGCCGGTCCATCAAGATCGTCTTGTCTGGCGGTGGAGGCTCACGAATCAGCGACAGATGTCTCACGGAAATGCCCCTGGCT
>NZ_CDWWEW010000233.1:0-8328 GCF_977966315.1 Frankia sp. CeRuru1 | reverse complement strand
GGATGAGGCGGCCGGTGGGCCTGGCCGGGCGGCGGGCGTAGAGGCCGGCGACCGTCCCGGTCGGGCCGGCGGCGCGGCGGGCCTCGCGTTCGATCAGCGAGAACAGCAGCAGCGCCAGGCCGACGACGTGCAGGAGCCCGTGGATCCGCTGGTTGTTCTCCAGGTAGAACGGGTTGACCGCGAGGGGGCCCTTGAACGCGCTGTTGCGCCGTTCGGAGGCTTCCTGGCCCTTGTCGTCGACGAAGACCCCGGCGGCGTCCTTCTCCTCGATGCTCTGGTTTGTCAGGAGCGCGAACCAGCCGTCGGCCTTCGCCGCCAGGTCCAGGGCCGCCTCGTCGAAGTACCAGGTCAGCAGTGGTGTGCCGGTGTCGGGGTTGGTGTCGACGTGGGTGCGCAGCCACGCCCCGACCCGGCACTCGGCGGTGATCTTCTCGATGCGGGCGTGGACGGCGGCCTCGTCGCGGTAGTAGTGGGTGCCGAGGTTGCGGTGCAGCACGACGAGCGCGGCGCGTGCCTTGTCGATCTGTTTCTGCCGGCTGGCCGCGGACGCCGCGGCACGGCGGGCCGAGTGGGAGTACACGGTGCGCGTCGTGAACGGCGGGTCGGTGGCCTTCGGGCCGCGCAGGGTCGTGGATCCCTCGACGACCCGGTGGACGTCGCGCTGGTGGAACAGCTTGTCCTTCTCGCGCTGGGGCGCCCAGTCGACGATCGTCGCGGTGGCCGGGTCGTGCGCTGCGAGCGCGGCCAGCCCGACGATGGTCCGCGGGGCCGGGGCGACGAAGGTGGCGCCGGCCGCGTCGATCGCGGTCAGGTTCGTGTAGGAGACGAGCTTGCTGTCGCCGACGAGCAGGAACCGGCGCGGCCCGGCGAGCTCACGCAGGGCCCGCAACGCGCCCTCCACCTGCGAGACCTCGGCAGCGCCGCCGTCGTAGACGCGGGT
Organism: Frankia sp. CeRuru1; assembly: GCF_977966315.1. Taxonomy (NCBI): domain Bacteria; kingdom Bacillati; phylum Actinomycetota; class Actinomycetes; order Frankiales; family Frankiaceae; genus Frankia; species Frankia sp. CeRuru1. Next base: position 7,388 of record NZ_CDWWEW010000233.1, on the reverse strand, counting down.
CAGCAGCGAGACCGCGCCGTCGGCGCAGGTTGCGAAGCCTGCCTGCACCTGCTTGAGGTCGAAGCGGTGGTCCTTCGGGTGGCCGGGTTTCGGGGTCGCGTAGGCGGGGTCGGCGCGGTCGTAGGCCCCGAACACGGACATGCTGGTCAGGTCCCAGTGGATCTCGGAGACGTCGAGGCCGAACACCGCGATCGCCCGCGCGGCGATCGCGCCGACGACGGCGTCGGCCTGCTCGGCCAGCGCCTCCAACGCCCGGCCGCATCGGTCATCGTTGAGCGCGTCCGGCTCGATCCCGAAGATCTCCAGGACGGCCCACCTCTCGCCCCAGTCCTCGACCCGGACCAGCGGGGTCGGGGAGGTCAGCCGGTTGGCGACCAGCATGGCGATGACCTCGCCATGAGTGTGGCGGGCCTTGTTCTCCTGGATCGGGCAGAGCCGGTCGATGACGGCGACCAGGTCGAGGCGGGCTAACAGGTCACGGATGACCGGCAGCGAGCCGAGGAACTTCTCCAGGCTCGGGGGGCCGTAGCCCAGTTCGGCGGTCGCCAGCACGCTCTGCACCGTGCCAGATCGGATGCATCACACACCAGGGTGATCATCACCCTGTCCGATCAAGAAGTCACACCATCAGCACACCGCATGAACGTGCGGAGTGCAGGAGACCCGCGTCTCCCTTCAGATGGGCCCCGACGCCGAGGTGGGCGAACTCGACTTCGACGCCCTCGTCTGCGCGACCGGCTACAGCGCGATGGAGCCCACGGGCCTGCTGGGCGATCTCGACCGGTACTGCCTGCGCGACGAGGCGGGCCGCTACCGGGTGGAGCGGGACTACCGCGTCGTCACCGACCCCGAAATGCGGTGCGGAATCTATCTTCAGGGTGGCACCGAGCACACGCACGGCCTGACTTCCTCGCTGCTGTCGAACATCGCTGTACGAAGCGGTGAGATCACCGAATCGATCATCTCCCGGCGTGCGGGGCAGAACAGCATGACGGTTTCGTCGAACGCCCGCGGAATTCGCGGCGCCACGCGGCCCGGATAGGCCGGGTACTGTTCGCGTCCCATCCTGAAAGGTGAGTACCGCATGTTCGTCCCCAGCCACTACCGGGAACCGGACGTTACCTGGATGGTCGATCTGATGCGCGGAAATCCGTTGGCGCTGATGGTCAGCAACGGAGCTCCCGCCGACGGGCCGTTCGCCACCCACCTCCCGGTCATCACCGACCCCCGCTGGGAGGGATCATTCGCCCCGGACCTGGCCGGCACCCCGCTGCTGGGCCACCTGAACCGGGCCAACCCGCACTGGGCGGCGCTGGACACCGGGACGGTCATCACTCTGATGTTCACCGGACCACACGCCTACGTCTCACCCACCGTCTACGACGTGACGCCGGCCGCCCCGACCTGGAACTTCACCTCGGTGCACGTGCACGGCACAGTGGAGAGGATCGAGTCGACGGAGGAGACGCTGGGCGTCGTGCAGGCGACGGTGCGGGCGTTCGAGAAGGAGTTCGGGCACAGCTGGGACATGAGCGAATCCATCGGCTATTTCCGCCAGATCGTGTCCGGGGTGGGCGCATTCCGGGTCAGGGTGACCACCGCCGAGGGAATGTTCAAACTCAGCCAGGAACAGCGCCCCGAGATCCGTGACCGCGTCCTGCAGTCGTTCGCCGGGCGTGGCTGCACCCGGCACGCCCAGACCGCCGCACTCATGGGCCGTCTGCCGTAGCGGGCTCCCCGGCCGGCGGGGTCCACACCCTGGTACGCGATGTGCGGACCCCGCCGGCGAACACATCAACCGGATTCCCGCGGCGCCCTCAGGCGCGCCCGTGTGCCACCCGGCTGACGGGTACGTCGTCCACCGTGGGGCTCAGCCGACGGCGTGGCCGCGGACCCGGGCCAGCTCACGGACCGCCCTGGCGACGGCGGCGGAGTCCTTCCGCAGGATCTTGCTGTGGTTGCTCGCGACTCTCGCGCTGACCTGGAGGTTCGAGTTGCGGGCAAGGACCGGGTCGAGCGCGGCCCGCGCCCGTTCCATCTCCTCCTGGCCCGCGCCGAGGTGGGCGCCTGTGGCCAGGATGAATCGGACCGGGCAGGTCACGCGGTCAAGGACCGGCGCGAGGGTGGCGGAGATCTCGTTGCTCTCGATGTTCACCTCGGCGTGCTGGCCGGCGGTCATCCGCGCGGCCAGACCCAGCCGGCTGGCGATCGGAAACAGCGGACGCATCCGGCGGAACAGCTTCCGGATCCGTTTCCGGGCGGCGGCGCCGATGATTCCGTACGGAACGGCGCCGTCGACGGAGACCACGCCCTCGACGCGGTCCGGATTCCGATCAGCCCAGTGCACGGCGATCAGCGCGCCGTAGGACCAGCCGACCAGAATCGGCCGGTCCACAGCCCGCGCCCTGAGGACGGCGTCCAGATCCCGGATGCACGCCTCGAACGAATAGTCGGCCGAGCGTTGGGACCTCCCGCGGGCGCGTTCGTCGTAGGCGATGTGCCGATAGTCGCCGCCGAGCGCGGCGATGACGTGCCGCCAGTGCGACTGGTCGGCGTACGAGCCGTTGAGGTAGACCACAGGACGACCAGGTCCACCGGTGTCGGTCACGTACAGCGCGGTGTCGTCGACCGTAACCATGCCGGTCCAGACGGATTGCTTGGTGGTCACGGTGTGCCTTTCTCTGAAACGTCGTCACCAGTGCGGGCGTCGGGCCCGCCTAGTACTACAGGAACAGTGATCTGGTCGTGGTGTCGGTTGGAGTCAGGTCGGGGTGGCGACTGGCTGTGCGGCGTGGATGCGTCGGAGGAAGTGATAATGGCGGGCGGTTGCCTGGTGGTGTCGGCGCCAGTTTGACCACCAGGTGATGAGCGTGTCCGGCAGTTTCTCCTCGCGTAGTAGCGCGATGAGGTGACGGATCTCGTTGAGGCTGAACGGGATCATTGTGGTGCTGTCCGGGGCTGCCTGATCAGGGATGGGAATGCCGTGGGAGAGACGGTCGTAGCCGACGGCGGTGGTCGCCTGCGTCCCGGTCGAGGTATCGGTGCGGCTTTTCGCCGCGGTGACGGCAAGCCAGGCGTGGGCGAGCATCGCGAGGGTGATGTGCCGGTACCAGGCGTGGTAGAGCCGGACCTGGTAGTGGTCGAGGCCGACCTCGTTCTTTCCCGACTGGAAGCATTCCTCGATTCCCCAGCGGCGACCGGCGACAGTGACCAGGGTCGCGAGCGGAACCGGCGTCGGGCTGTGCGTCAGGAAGAACGCGAGTTCGTGTTTCTGGTCTCGGCCGCGGCGGATAAGGACCTGGCGTTGTCGATTCTCGAAGCCGGCCCGGTCGGTCGTGTCGACCAGCGCCCAGTCGTAGAGTCGTGGGCCTTTCGATCCGTCGGCGGCAGAGTAGGTCTCCCATGCCTCGGCGGGGACGAGCGCGGCAAGCGTGTCGACGCGGCGGCGACCGACAGCGGTGCTGACCTCCGCATCGCACCGAACGCCGAGGACGAAGCCGATCTGGTGTTCTTCCAGCCAGTCCCGCAGTTCCGGATCGGCGCCGTAGGCCTCGTCGCCGGCGACCCAGCGCAACGTGGGGCAGGCCAGCCGGAACCGGCGGATCATGTCCAGGGCCAGCAGGGGCTTCGTCGCGAACCCGACGCGCCGCGGCACCCCTGCCACCTCACAGCGCGCCCGATCGTCAATCCAGCTTGCTGGAAGGTAAAGTTCGCGGTCGACGAAAGCCCGACCTTTCCCGGAAACATAGGCGGCGAACACCCCGATCTGACAGTTCTCGACACGGCCCGCCGTGCCGGAGTACTGCCGCTGAACCCCGGCCGAACGGCTGCCTTTCTTCAAAAACCCCGTCTCGTCCACGACGAGTACCCCGTCCAGCTCGGCCAGGTTCTCGGCCACATATCCGGCGGCCACGTCACGTACCGCGTCCGCGTTCCAGGAGTACTCGTTCAACAATCGTTTCATCTTCTGCGGCCCGGGATCCCCGTTGAACTCCGCGAGTGTCCAACCGTTCTTCCGCTCCGTCCGAGACAACAGCCCCGCCACATACGCCCGGGCCTGTGCCCTCGGCTGATCGTTCGGGAAACAGCCCGCGATGCGGCCGAACAGCTCCTCGAGCCCCGCATCCCACTCCGACACGTCTACCCCCGATATGCTGTCGGCCGCGGCCACCGCGGCGCCTCCGTTGATTCTCACAAAACCACGGAGAACCACGCGGTGGCCGCCCTACACCTCCCGCCACACCGCCCTCCCGAGAAGAGACCACGCGGCGATCACTGTTCCTGTAGTACTAGACGACGGTGACGTTGGCCAGATTCGCCCCGAGGGTCTTGAGGCCGGAGTAGGTCAGCTTGTCCATCCGCGCTCCGTCGAAGATCACGGTGCGGATGGCGGCGCGGTACTTCCTGCTCGACGCGCGGAAGGACGTGTCGAGCAGCGTCGCGCCCCGGAACGTGACGCCACCGAGCGCCGCCATGTCGAACCGCACGCTGGTGAAGGTCGCTCCGTCCAGATCGAGGCCACGCAGGTCGGCGTAGGAGAAGTCCACACCGGTGAAGGTGCAGCCCTCGAGAACGGTGTTCCTCAGGTCCGTCTTCCGCAGTCCGACGTCGGTGAGCACGGTGTCGACGAACCTGGCCCCGGCAAGTTCGGACATACTGAGGTTGGTGCGTACCAGAACCGTCCGGCGAAAACTGGCGCGTGCCAGAACGGATGTCGACAGGTTCGCGTCGGTCAGATTCGCGCCGTCGAAGTTCGAGTCCGTCAGGTCGCTGTACCTGAACGAGCTGCCGCTGAGATCGGCGTTCGAGAAGTCGGAGGCGCGCAGCGCGCTCTTCTCGAACCTTCCGTCCCGCGCGGCGACCCGCGCGAAGTCGCTTCCCTGCAGGTCACGCGCATCGAAGCGCGTCACCATCTGCCGCTCGAGCACGCGGGAGAGATTGGACACCTCCTGCACGGTGTGCTCGATGTCGCCGATGCTGTCGATGGTCTCCTCCAGTGCGGTCGCGTCGTCCCGTCCCGCGGCCCGGAGCTCACGGAACCGCTCCTGCAGGTCCGCCAGCAGGTCCGCCTTGAGTTCGCTGATGCTCTTCGTGTCCTCGTAGGGGGCGAAGACGCCGTCCACGTATTCACGCAGCTTCTCGTTCATCGTTCCCGTCTCTTCACAGCAGTGTGTCCAGCACGCGCTTCGCGTATTCCCAGTTGCTCTTGTTCCGTGTGTAGGTGGACCTGCCCTTCTCGGTGATCCGGAAGTATTTGCGGCGTCCGCCCTGCGTTTCGTCGCCCCAGTACCAGGTGATGTCGCCGTCGGCCTCCAGGCGGCGAACGCTCGAGTACATCGTGGCTTCTTTGAGTTCGTATTCGCCGTGGGAGCGTTCGGCGACTAGCTTGACGATCTCGTAGCCGTAGCGGTCCGATTCGGTGAGCAATCGCAAGATCATCGTGTCCGTGTTGCCGCGCAGTAGATCGGATGTGACCTTGCTCGTGCTCATGACCGCACCTCCGTGGAACACTGTAGCTCAGAGTACTGTGACAGGCAAGGTAGTTGGGCGATGGTGGTAGTGGGCTAGCAGTGGTAGCTCGCTGATCGTGGCAATCGTCCCGCACCAGTCCCGTGGGCCGCGGGTCTCGCCGACTGCCCCGCGGGTTGCGGGTCGCTGACGCGCGTTCCCGGCACTAGGCTGCCGTGGGGCGGGCGGCCGCCTTCGCCGGGCGACGGCGTCACGTTCGCTCGGCTGACGGCCGGCGTGCCCGCCGCAGTGCCCGCGGATGCGCCGGGCAGCGCCGCGTCCGCGGCCAGCGCGGGCGTCCGCGCCACCGCTGGGCCGGGCGAGGACGGGGGCGAGACGCATGACGAAGGTGCTGGTGTCCGGCTTCGAGCGCTACGGCACAACACCGGTCAACCCGGCGCAGGGCGTCGCCGAGGCGCTCGACGGCACGAAGATCGGCGATGCGCTGATCACCGGGCTGGTCGTACCGAGCAGATGGTTCGACTGCATCGACGTCGTCACCGGCGCTATTGACCGGACCGCCCCGGATCTCGTCGTGATGCTGGGCGAGTAGGGCGGACGATCGATGATCACGGTCGAGCGCATCGCCCAGAACCTCAACGACTCCGCCCGCTACGGGGTGGCCGACAATGGCGGCCGAGTGCTGGAGGACGACCTCACCGATCCGGACGGTCCGGTGGCGTACTGGTCAACCCTTCCGCTGCGCGCGATGGTCCTGGCGATGCGCCAGGCGGGCATGCCCGCCGACATCTCCGACGCGCCCGGCACGCTGATGTGCGACCACCTCATGTACGGCGTGCTGCGATACGTCGCGACCCACGACCTCCCGCCCCGCGTCGGGTGGATTCACCTACCCCACCTCCCGGAGGTGGCCGCACCGGATATCAATCTCGGTGCTCCGAGCATGGCGCTGGCGACGTCGGTGGCCGGGGTCCGGGTCGCTGTCCTGGCGGCGCTCAGGCGCTGGTGCACTGGCCAGACGCGGCGGCCTGGCCAGTGCGGCGACCGACCGGTCCCGATCGGTGACGGGCAGGCTCCCGGCCGGGGTTCCCGGGCGAGTGCTTCGTCGGCGCGGGGACGACGAGGAAGGCGACGGGAAAGGCTGAGACGCCGGCCCATGGGGGCCGGCGTCAGGCCGGTCGCCGGTGGGTTCGGGCCCGACCCGCACCCTCGACCAGGTGGAGGGCGCGCGATGGTCGAGCGAGTGTCCTGGCGAGGCCTTCTATGCCGTGACGTGGAGGAGGGAGGCGAGGTTTCCGCCCATCACCTTGCGGACGTCGTCCTCGGGGAGGCCCTTGAGATCGGCGGAATCAAGCGGTCATGGCGACACATGCTTTGCCAGCAGATCGCTGAGAACTTCGACGGGTGTCGCCCAGTCCAACGTCTTGCGTGGCCTTCCGTTCAGCTGTGCGGCTACCTTATCGAGTTCGTCCTGAGTATGCAAGGACAGGTCGGTGCCTTTCGGGAAATACTGGCGGAGAAGCCCGTTGGTGTTCTCGTTCGAGCCACGCTGCCACGGTGAATGCGGATCGCAGAAGTACACCGGCATCCCGGTCCGGACGGTGAAGTCGGCGTGGCGAGCCATCTCCTTCCCCTGGTCCCAGGTCACGCTGTTACGAAGGAACTCGGGAAGGGTCTCCATCTTCCTGGCCAGCAGGTAGGCGACCTTCTCCGCGTTGCGGTCGTAGGGGATACGCACCAGCATGACGAACCGGGTGGTACGCTCCACCAGCGTCGCGATCTGCGATTTGTTGCCCTTCCCGATGATGAGGTCGCCCTCCCAGAAACCGGGAACCGCGCGGTCGTCAGCCTCCTTCGGCCGTTCGCTGATGTTGACCATGTCGACGATCTGGCCACGGGCCACCGCCGGCCGGGACCGA
>NZ_CDWWEW010000232.1:0-8384 GCF_977966315.1 Frankia sp. CeRuru1 | reverse complement strand
GCCGCTGGCCGTGTTCCCGTTCCTGCTGGGGGTTGGCGGGCAGGGGCCAGCGGAGCTAGGTGTAGAGGACGGTGCGGTGCTGGTCGTAGGCGGCTTCGATCAGGTCCCCGAAGACCTGGGCCCGGGCCGGGACGATCACGACGACGGCGGTGACGGCGACGGCCAGGCCGATCGGGATGGCCAGGATGGTCAGGGGTGCGAACGCGCAGAACAGCGGCCCCCAGATCGCGGTGGTGACCGCGCTGTCCGGTGAGCTGCAAACGGTTGGTGTAGTCCGCGGCTCCGGCGACCCGGTGGGTATTTTTCCACCCTGCCGGGTGCTTTGTCTTCCAGGACGACAGGTGTCGTCGCCGCCGTCAGCGGCGGGGTCGGCACCGGGGACGTGCGGGGCAACCTGTTCGCCGATGACCCGAATCGCGATGAAGGAGACCGCGGCGTCTCCACGCCATCCAAGATCTTCGTGGCCCCGCCGGCTCGGCGTCTCGCGTGAGCCGGCAGGAACGTGGGCCGGCAGGACAATCTCAGACGGCCCGGGTGGGCACGCGATCTACCCGTCATGACCGTCTTCGCCCCGGCCTGCCCCACCTGGTCAGCCACCGCCTGGAGGCAGCCGCACTTAACGGCGAACTTAACCGCCGTAGGCTCGTATGATGCTGGCTATGGTCGGTGACAGGGCCTCGCATGCCACGCCGTTGTCGGTGGCGCGGTCGCTGCGTCTGCTCGGCGATCATGTGTCGACCTGGCGGAAGCTGAACCGGCTGACCGCGGCCCAGGTCGCCCAGCGAGCCGGGATCTCCCGGGACACGCTGCGCGCCATCGAGCAGGGTAAGGGCACCGCGAGCACCGAGAACCTGTTCAGGGTGCTACGCACCATCGGGATCATGGATGCCGTCGTCAGGGCCACCGACCCGTACGAGACCGACGTCGGCCGGCTGCGCATGGACGAGATCCTCCCCAAGCGAGTACGGCGCTGATGGCCGGACGGGATCCTGTCGAGGTCACCGTCGAGATCGACGGGCAGGAGACCGCCGCCGGGACGTTGTGGCTTCACGACCGCGGCGGACAGAGCGCCACGTTCCGATATGCCGACGCCTACCTGACCAACCCGGCCGGATACGACCTCGACCCGGCACTGGCCAGAGCCGCCGGCGTCTTCCACACGCCGCCGGGGTCGGCCATCTTCAACGCGTTCGCCGACAGCGCCCCCGACCGATGGGGCGAGAACCTCATGAGGCGTGAGGAGCGCGAGCGCGCCCGCGCCGCCGAGACCACACCTCGCACTCTCGGTAAGGCCGACTTCCTTCTCGGCGTCCGCGACGACACCCGCCAGGGAGGTGCCAGGTTCCGCCAGCCGGCGACCGCCACCTACTATTCGACGCACCGGCACGCGGTCCCACGGCTGATCGACCTGGCCCGGCTCATGCGAGCAGCCGACCGCGTCCGCGCGGAGGGCGACTTCGACCGCGACCTCGCGGACCTCATCGACGCAGGTAGCTCGCTCGGCGGCGCGCGCCCCAAGGCGGCGGTGCGGGACGTGTCCGGGCGGCTCTCGATCGCCAAGTTCCCGCGTTCGGACAGTGACGAATGGGACGTGGCCGGTTGGGAGGAGGTACAACTGAGACTCGCTCGCAGAGCGGGGCTTACCGTGGCGGAGTCGGAACTGCTGACCGTTGCCGGCCGGCACGTACTACTCCTGAGCCGCTTCGACCGCATCGGCGCGCGGCGTCTGGGGTTCGCAAGCGCCCTGACCATGCTCGAGGCCTCCGACGGGGACCTCCGCAGCTACCTCGAGATCGCCGAGGTAATCGAACGCTACTCGCCGAGAGCTGACGCCGACCTGCGTGAGCTCTACCGGCGGATCCTGTTCTCCATCCTGACCGGGAACACTGACGACCACCTGCGCAATCACGCGTTCCTGCGCGAGCGAGACGGCTGGGCGCTCTCTCCTGCCTACGACCTCAACCCCAATCCGGACAACCCGGCCCGGCTGAGCACGGCCGTCGATCTCGACAACACCGACGCAAGCATCGACCTCGCGCTGTCGGTGGGCAACTACTTCCGCTTGTCGCCGCCGAGGGCCCGCGACCTCGTCAGGGAGGTGGAGACCGCCACGGCGGGCTGGCGGCAGGCCGCAGCCGGGCTCGGCATCCCGAAAAGCCAGGCCGACCGGATGGCAGTGGCCTACGAGAGCGAACAGCGACGGATCGCCCGTGCTCTCAGTGTGCCTTGAGATGTTGCCGGCGGTTACGACGAAGCACGCCCGCGGCGGCAGCGCTACAACGCGACCCTGGCAGACTTGATCGACGCTGGCCTCCTGCGCGCTGGCGAGCGGCTCGTCGGGCGCCGCAGCGGTCGGCTGTTCCCAGCGACCCTGACGGCCGACGGCCGGATCCGCACGGCCTCCGGCGAGGTCTACCGCTTGGCGAGCGCCGCAGCCAAGGCTGCTCCACCGGAGCGCCCAACCCGGGCGACTGGCGGTTCTGGCGAGTGGAACGAACGAACGACACGCTGTTCGCGACCCGTGCCCGATACCTGCTGTCCTCCGGCGCCGAGCGGAACGGCTGAGGCATGCGGGCCCGCCCCGACGATCACGGTCGCGAGACGGGTCGAGGTGTCCGGAACCGCCAGGCCTACAGAACACCTGTTCGATTCGGTAGATGATGTCACGGGCGGCGCGGTCACTGGACATCTCCCCTGCTCAGATGTCCGGTGACAGGCATCTCGGCCCGTCGACAGCCGTGACCTGGGCAGATCAACTTCGATGGCAAAATCCGTGGGCGTCCTTTTGCCGTTGAAGTCAGCCCCCGGCCACCGAACCATGATCTTGCCAGTCAAGTCGGCTCTTCGGGAGTGGCCGCGGGCGGTGAGGAGGGCGACGACGGCTCTGATTGTTTCGGGGTGGGTGGCTGCTTCGACGAGGTCTGGCTTGGTGGGACTGAGGCCAGGGTTCGAGGCGATGGCCTTCGCTGTCTCCCGCTCGGTCAGCTTGCCTCCCCGGCGCATTCCGAACAAGGCCGAAATCATCTCGTAGTCGAGCAGGCCGGGTGCCGCAAGCGATGCGACACCGGCGAGTCGACGGCGCACGGCGACCCCGCCCGCGCTGTGGTCTGTCAGCGTTCACACCAACGCCGAACAGTCGATCACGGCCATGACCTTACTGTAGCCGCTGCGCCTGCAATATGCAGGCACAGCGGTCCGGGTCGTCAACGCGCCGCCGACGGTCGCCGCGTCCCGCGGTCGACGGGAGCAGTCCGCAGCAGACCGCGATTGCCGCGGCAACCGCCAGGAGTGTGGCTGCGATCTCAGGACCTGCCAGATCCACGGAACACCCGTTCGACCCTCAATTCTACGGAAGGAAGGACAACTGATGCCCCGATAGGACGGCGTTTTCTCCCCGCCGTAAACGGCGGGGCCTCCACGCCACAAAACCGGTAAGGAGGGGGCGACCGAGGAGAATGGTGAAGCTGGAGGGGAGCCGGAGCGCCGCCTTCCCGCCACCCGCGCGCGGCGGCCACGGGGCGCGGGCACCGGACATCGCAGAGCTACGATGTCCGGTGCCGCGGTAGCCGGAGAACCCGGGCGAGCATTGCCGATTGGAATCCGTTCCGGACGCCCTGGCCAACCCCGCTACACGTCTCTCCTAGCGGTTCGCTGTATTTCAGTGGCGTTCCGTCCGGGTCCTCTCGTCAGCTCAGTCCCAGTCCCAATCCCAATCCCAGTCGTCCTTGTGGTGCCGGTCCTTGCCGTCCCAACGGTCCTTACCATCCCGATGGTCCCAACGGTCCTTACCGTCCCAACGGTCCTTACCATCCCGATGGTCCCAACGGTCCTTACCATCCCGATGGTCCCAACGGTCCTTACCATCCCGATGGTCCCAACGGTCCTTACCATCCCGACGGTCCCAACGGTCCTTACCATCCCAACGGTCCCAACGGTCCTTACCATCCCAACGGTCCCAACGGTCCTTACCATCCCAACGGTCCCAGCGATCCTTGGCGATCTTTTCATCCACCGGGCCACCGAGATAGCTCGACGCCAGCGCGCTCGTAGCCGCCGGCCCCACGGTGACGAACACTGCCGCCGCCGTAGACACCGCGACAACTGCGGCTTTCCGCCTCACGGACTTGTCCACACTTCCTCCAGAACCGAGAGAGAGTGAATCGCTACCATCAGCAACAGAGACTAGTGTGCTCGACGAGGTCCGCAAACGGATCATCGGCCGGCTTCGACGATCAGCCGACTACGGAACGTAGTATTTCCGGGATGAAGAGGGGATGGCACATTTGACGTTCTCCCCTGTCTGAAGGCGGGATTCCAACCCCTATACACCCACCGGAAGGGGAGGTGCGGAATGCGGAAGACTGTAGAGGCCATCGCTGAATCCTTCGCGTTCGCGGGAGAGCACGGATGTCATGCCCGTGTTCTTCAGCGTCGCGGCGGAAGAGCGACAAAAACGTCCATCGACGGACGGTTCAACATTGGCACGGACCACATCTCGTCGGCCCACCGGCTCCCGTCAACGGAGAGCCAGCGGACGACCTGGAGTCCACGGGCCAGACCGGCATGCTCAGCCGGTCGTGATGCCCACCTCGGCCCGCAACCGGGAGATGTCCGCCACCGCGAGCCGTGGCCCCGGCCGCAGCACCTGTTCCTCTCGCAATGCCGCCACGTGTGCGGCCACCGTGCTCCGGGCGAGTCCCAGGGACTCCGCGACGGCATCGAGCGAGAACGGCACCCGAATCGGATCGGGCAGCTCCGGTCCGGCGAGGGCGACCAGTTCCAACAGCAGGCGGGCGACCCGCTGCCGCGGCGAGAAATGCACGAGCTGATGCTGGTAGGGAACCGTTTCGGACAGCTTGCTCACCACGTAGTCAGCGAGCGCTCCCTGAACGCCGTGCCGCCGCGGGAAGGAGTCGAGCATGGCGGCGGAGACCCGATGCGCCTCGCATCGATCGATCGCCTGCACCGTGGCGGTGCGTCCGGTTCCGATTCGCGCCATCTCACCGATCATGTCCCCGGGCGAGCGCAGCGCCAGCAGGAGGGCCGAGCCCTCCGCGTTCATGCGCACCACCTTCACCCGGCCGGTGGTCAGCAGAAGCAGGAAATCATCTGGATCGCCCTGACGCAGCAGCATCTGCCGCGACCGGAAATGGCACCGGGAACCGCATGACAACAACGCCTGCCAGAGACGGTCGCCGAGGATCGCCTGCATTCCCCGCCGGGCAGGCCGGACAGAATCGGTCATCCCACAGAAGTATCGCGGATCGGACCCGCATTCGGCGCCGCCACCGAGAGGATGCGGCTGAGGTGACCGACCAGCGATCTTGTCCGATCAATCATTTCTATCCGGTTCGCCCGGTTTGCTCTCGGCCGCGACGTGCCGACGTGCCGACGTGCCGACGTGCCGTGCCGCGGATGGTCAAACTGCTGCCATCCGCGGCACGGCGCCCGGCTCCCGTGCCATCGGCACAGGGCCTCGTTCACCGGCCGGGCCGGGACCCGGGTGAACGGGTTACTCGACTACTCGACGCCCTCGAAAATCCAGCCCCTGTCCTCGCTGAAGATGGGTGACAGGGCAACCAGCGGCGGGTAGATGAGTGCCGGGTGAAGCCCCAGGGTCAGTTCATTGTCCGGGACACCGATGGTGAAGGTACCCGCCTGGGGGCCATCAGCGATCTTCCATTCACGCGGCTCCGGGAGCACACGTACCCGCTCGAACGCGTCCGGGTCACCATCGAAGCCCACAAAAGCCCCGCCGGACGGCTTGCGGATCGTGTAGGTGTCGTCGTCGGCGCGCTGCACCTGCCACACCTGCCCGTCGCCGTCGCCGTCGGGCAGAAGGACGAGGTTGCCCCCGCCCACGTCGGTGAGGGTCTGCTGCCCGGCGATGCTGATCCGGTAGATGCCGTCGATCACACTTGCCACGCTTGGCTCCTCTTCCGTCAAAGGAACAACTGGTCACGGTTGCAACCAGCCGCGATTGAGAATGTTGCTGCCTACACCAGAGTCAGAAGGAGGATCTTCCCTTTAATGACATGATGAGGCCCTTTTCGGCGGTTCGATGAGACAGGAAGGCTCTGCGATGGAGCACTGGACGAGCAGACCGTGGTGGCACCGGACATCCAGGACGCCGCCACCATCATGCCCGCTACCGTCGGCGTTTCGGATCAGCGGCACACACTAAAAATGCAGATCAAGAACCGAGGAACATCGCCTGGATCGCACCGATTTGACCCCGGAAATCCACTCTGGGACCAGCAGCGGGGATCAGCGCAAGACAGTGGGCACGCCACCTTTGCGGACGTCGGACGGCACCGCCCACCGCAGACTCTCTCGAAGCACCGGACACCACACGCCGAAGTCACGGTGGCGTAGCCCGAGGTTCAGCGCGCAGAACACGCCGACGGACATTCCGGCGAAGATCCGGTCAGCCTGGCCCAGTGCCGGTCGAGGTGTCCTTTCTTCGGACACGGTGATGGATGCCGGCCGTCCCGGACCGGGACAGCCGGGACAGCCGGGATAACCCGGACAGATGGTCGCGCCAGCGGGGCCAGACCAGGAAGGCCTCGGCTTCGAGCATCGCCAGGGCGATCCGTGGTAGCTCGGAACTGGCGGGGTAGCAGATGTAACGGGGCTGCCAGGTGGGTTGAAATTTGGCGTTGAACCGGTACAAGCTATCGATTTGGAACCAGCGGGACAAGAATATTAACAGGGAACGCCAACAGCGGATGACCGGCCCGGCACCCAGACGCTCGCCGCGTTCGAGCGCGGACCGGAAGAACGCGAAGTTCAGCGACAGCCGTTCGACGCCCAGCTCGCGGGCCTGGCGCAGGGCGCTGACGATGAGGAACTCGTTCAGCCCGTTGTCGGCGGTCCGGTCCCGTGTCATCGCGTCCAGCGACAGGCCCTTGGGTCCCCACGGCACGAAGTGCAGCAGGGCGCGCAGCCGGGGCTCGGTGCCGGCCGCGCCGGCATGCGACGCGTCGTCCCCGGTTCCGCTCGTCGTGTCGTTCGCCGGGTGACCCGGAGCACCGTTCACCGGGTCGTCCGCGTCGTGGGGGCCCGCGTCGCGGGGGCCCGCATCATGGGAGAAGGCCATCACGGCCACGCAGTCGCCGTCCGCGCCGCCGCCGAGGCGGCCGAGCGCCATTGAGAAGCCCCGTTCCGTCTGGGTACCCCGCCAGGCCGCGGCCTGTGCCTTCAGCCGGGCGATGTCGGCCGGCGCGAGATCGCCGACCCGCCGCGCGACCGCAGTGTAGCCGGCGCGTTCCACCCGGGCGACCGCCTGGCGAACGTTACGCATCGCCCGGCCCTCCAGCGTGAACGACGCCGTGTCGACGATGGCCTCGTCACCAAATTCCAGCGCGCACAGACCGGCGCGGGTCCAGGCGAAGCCACCCGCCTCCGAGCAGCCGAGGACCGCCGGCATCCACGCATGGTCGGCCGCCTCGCGCAGGAACTCCCTGATGGCCCCCGGCCAAGCCTCCCGGTCACCGAGCGGGTCTCCGCTGGCCAGCATCACGCCGGAGACCACCCGGTAGGCCACGCAGGCCTTGCCGGTCGGTGACCAGATCACCGACTTGTCCGACCGCAGCGCGAAGTATCCTAGCGAGTCGGCCTTGCCGTGCCGGGCCAGCAGGGCACGTATCCGTTCCTCGTCGGAGTCGGTCAGCCGGGGCCGGGGCTCGGGCGGTCGCAGCGCGAGGTAGCCGGTGGTCACAATGGTCAACAGGCCCATCGTCAGCAGCACGCGGGCGGCGAGGTCGGAGAACCGGTCGGAGGTGAACCGCAGCGGACCGGGGATCCCGACGAGTCCCTCGACGATCTGTTCGAACTGAGCGGACAGCGAATGCGGGCCGACGATCCGGTCCTGGCGCAGATAGAGCAGCAGGAACCCGATCCCGATCGAGACGACGGTGAGCAGCAGGCCGACGCCGAGCGCCCGCCAACGCGTCGACGGGTCGCCCTTGGCCCGGAACTCCCCGTGGACCAGCAGCAGGGCGATAAGCAGCGCGGCCGATCCGGCCGCCTCCTCGTAGTCCAGACCCTTGGCAACGTGGAGCACGATGCTCACGCCGAGCAGGACCACCACGGCCCGCCAGGCCCGCCGCTTGCTGCGGCGCAGCCCCGGCGTCAGCAGCACGAGCAGCATGCCGACGACGACGGTAAACGCGGCGGCCTGCTGGGAGGCTGCAGGGGGCAGGAGAACCCGCAGGTCCTCCAGGCCGGAGCGCCACTCCGGGGTGACCGCGGAGACGACGTCGACCAGGCCGACAACCAGGGCCAGCAGCGCAGCGGCCCGAGGCGCCCACGGCCGTTTCCAGGGGGGCAGCACGGGCATCCTGCTGCTCTTCCTGCCGGAACGGGCGCCGGGTGGTGTCGTC
>NZ_CDWWEW010000231.1:0-8418 GCF_977966315.1 Frankia sp. CeRuru1 | reverse complement strand
GCAGGTGGCGCAGCACCACCTCCCACTCCAGCGCGACGACGTCCGGGATCCGCTCGCGGACCTGGCCGACCATCCGGGCGACGAGCAGCGAGTCGCCGCCGAGGGCGAAGAAGTCGTCGTGCCGGCCGATCCGGGCGACCCCGAGCAGCTCGGCCCACAGGCCGGCGAGCTGGCTCTCCAGCGCGTCCGCCGGCTCCGCGGAGCGGGTGGACGGCGCCGCCGGTCCGTCGGCCCGCGGCAGCCAGCCGGTGAGCCGGGCCCGGTCGGTCTTGCCGTTGCCGGTTCGCGGCAGCGCGTCGACGACCTGCCAGACGGCGGGGACCATGTACTCCGGTAGCCGGTCGGCGGTGTGCCGGCCGAGCGTCACCGGGCTGACCGGCGCCCGGTCGGTCTTCGCCCGGGCCAGGAAGAGGCGCTGGCCGGTGCGGTGCAGCGGATGGTCGGCGTGCGGCAGCGCCGCGGCGACGTCGGCACCCGCGTCCGCGAGCACCGCGGCCCACTGCGGGTCGGTCAGGAAGGACTGGCCGGCGGCGGCCCGCAGGTCGGTGCGGGGGCCGGAGGTCGCCTCCAGGAACTCCAGCGAGACCAGCAGCGGGTGGTGGTCGTCCCGGGCGTTCTCCATGACCAGCAGCCAGCCGCCCGGCGCGAGCAGCTCGGTCAGCGCCGCCAGCATGCCCGGGATGTCGGTGGCGTTGTGCAGCACGTTGGGGCAGACGACGACGTCGAAGGAGTTCGGGGCGAGCCCCTGCGGGCGCGGGTCCACCGCCGGGTCGAACACCGCGAACCGGACCCAGGGGAACTCGGGGAAGCGCAGCTCCGCCTCCCGGACGAAGAACCGCGACGGGTCCGTGTAGAGGTAGTCGACGCCGAACTCGGCCAGCGCCGGCACCAGCTCGGCGGTGGTGGCCGCCACCCCGCCGCCGACCTCCAGGACCCGCGGCGGCTCGTCGGCGCGGGGCCCGGCGGCGTGCAGCGCGGCGATCCGCCGGGCCGCCGCGACCGCCCCGCGGTGCAGGTGCCGCAGGGCGAGGTTGTCCCGATAGGCCGCGGCGAGCACGTCGGTCTCGGCGCCGGGGAACAGCAGTGCCCGGATGTCGAGCTCACCGTTGATCAGCGCGGGCAGGTGCGCGGCGCAGGTCCGCATCACCTCGACCAGGTCGGTGCCGTAGGAGACCGCCGCCTCGGCGTCGTCCAGCTCCTTCCACAGCGCGGCGAGCTGGTCGTCGTCCGGCACGGTGCCCGCCGCGAGCCCTCCGGTGGCCGGGTCAAGGCGGCCGGTGGCCACGAGCGCCCGTAGCCAGCGCCGGACGACATGCGCGCTGGTCGGGGTGGCCCGCATCGCCGCGCACACCGCCTCGGGATCCAGCGGCGCTGATTCCACGGGCAGGCCGGTGTCGGCGAGGATGCGGGCCATCAGCCCGAGCGCGACGTCGTCCATGGCGGTCAGGAACCGGTCGAGCGCCTGCGGGTCGACCGGTTCCGCGCCGCTGTCGTCGGTGTTCGGGTCGGTGTTCGCGTCGTGGTGCGTCGCCTCGGCCGCGTCGTGGCCGACCGCCGCCGCCTCCGCGGCGGGGAAGTAGGCCGCGCGGAGGTCGTCGTCGGCGAGGTGGGCCGGCTCGACGAAGGCGGCGAGCCGGCGCCCGGCCGGGCCGGCGTCGTCGACGACGACCGCGGCCGCCCCGACCTGGGGGTTCGCCAGGACGGCGGTCTCCACCTCGGCCAGCTCGATCCGGTAGCCGCGGATCTTGACCTGGTCGTCCTCCCGGCCGAGGAACTCGATGGTGCCGTCGGGGTGGTAGCGGCCCAGGTCACCGGTCCGGTAGAGCCGTTCACCGGTGACCGGATGGTCCACGAACCGCTCGGCGGTGCGCCGGGCGTCCCCGAGATAGCCCAGGGCGACGCCCGTCCCGCCGATGTACAGCTCGCCGGGCACCCAATCCGGCCGGTCACGCATCGCGGGGTCGAGCACGTGGAAGGTCTGGTTGGCCAGCGGCGTGCCGTAGGGGATGCTCGGCCGGCCGCGGTCGACGACGCCGATGGGATGCGCGATCGACCAGATCGCGCCCTCGGTCGCGCCGCCCAGGCTGACGACGGCGAGCCCGGGCACGAGGCGGCGGATCTCGTCGGGCAGCGGCACCGGGATCCAGTCCCCGGACAGCATCGCCAGGCGCAGCGTCGGCAGCTCGGCCGCGTCCTCGGGCGCGGAGCGCAGGAACTCGGCGAGCATCTGCAGCTGGCCGGGCACCGAGTTCCAGATCGTCACCCCGGCGCCGCGGACGAGCTCCGCCCAGTGCGACGGGTCGGCGCGGCGGTCGGCGTCCGGCAGCACCAGCCGCGCGCCGACGGACAGCGGGCCGAACACGTCGTAGACCGACAGGTCGAAGCCGAGGCTCGCCAGCCCGAGCACCGCGTCACCCGGCCCGACCCCGAACCGGCTGTTGATGTCGACAACCGTGTTGAGCGCCGCCCGGTGGCTGATCATCACGCCCTTGGGGGTGCCGGTCGACCCCGAGGTGTAGATGACGTAGGCCAGGTCGTCCGGATCGGCCGACGGGTTCCCTGGCGACGGGTTCCCGGCCGCCAAGCCCGCCTCGCCCGGCTGGGCAGCGCCGGTCGCGTCAGGTAGGTCGGTGTCGGTGGGCGCCGTGACGTCGAGGACCTCGATGCCGGCCGGCCAGCCCGCGGACTCGGCCAGCCACGGCTGGGTGAGCAGCAGGCGCACCCCGGCGTCGGCGAGGATCGCCGCACGCCGGGCGGCCGGCTGGCTGGTGTCGACCGGCAGGTAGGCGGCACCGGCCAGGTGCACCCCCAGCACGCCGACGATCTGCTCCCAGCCCTTGTCCATGCCGACCGCCACGGGCTCGGCCGGCCCGACCCCGGCGGCGGTGAGCCGGTCGGCGACGGCGCGCGCCTCGGCGGCGAGCTCGCGGTAGGTCAGGGCTCGCCGCGCCGAGGTCACGGCGGCGGCGTCCGGGGTCCGCGCGGCCTGGGCCAGCACCCCTTCGTGCAGCAGCCCGCCCGGCACCGGACCCTCGGTGTCGTTCACCGCCCGGCGCACCGCGAGCTGGGCGTCCGGCAGTGTCACCGGGGCCGGGCCCGTCCACGCCGCCGGGTCCGCGGCGAGCCGGCGCACCGCCTCGACGTAGGAGCCGAAGGCGGCCTCGGCCAGCCCGTCCGGCAGGACCCCGCGGCGGACGTCCCAGGACAGCGACAGCCCGCCGGCGCGGGGCATCACCTGGCAGTCGACCCAGACCTGCGGCGTCTGGCTGATCGCGTACCGGACGGTGCTCGCGGCCGCGGACTGCGGCGCGGTGTCGAGGGTGCTGGTGAAGACCACCGGCATCAGCGGGCGCTGCCCGGTGCGGTGCGCCAGCTCGGCGAGCACCTCGCTGCCGGTGAACAGCGGGTGGGAGAGGTCCTCGATGAGCTGCGCGGAGACGGCCGTGGCCCGCTCGGCGAAGCCCGTGGGCTCGGTGAGGTCCACCGCGAGCAGCTCGACGGCGGTGAACTCGCCGACGACCGCCTCGATGTCGGGGTGGACGGGCAGCCGCTGGAAGACCGGCAGGTTCAGGGTGAACCGGGTGTTCCGGCTCCATCTGCCGATCACTTCGGCGTAGGCGGTGAGCAGCACCGCGGACACCGTCAGGCCGTGGGAGCGGGCGGTCTCGCGCAGCCGGTCCCACTCGGCCGCGGTCAGCAGGTGCTCCAGATGGTCGAACCGGGCCGCCTCGGTGGCGGTGTCCCCGGTGGCGGTGTCCCCGGTGGTGGGGCGTCCGGTGGCTGTGTCCTCGGTGGGCTGCGGCGCGGCGGGCAGCTCCGGCGCGGCGGGCAGGGTGTCGAGACGTCCGAGCCAGTAGGCGCGGTCGCGCTGGTAGCCGGCGGTCTCGCTGACGGCCCGGCGGGCGAGCACGTAGTCGCGGAAGGTCACGGCCAGCGGCGGCAGGGCGGCGTCGGTGCCGCTACCCGCGCCGCCGTCGGTACACAGCCGGTCGAGTTCGGCCAGCAGGAGCTGTGCGCTGGCGTAGTCGACGACCAGCAGGTCGAGGGAGAGGTGGACGACGAGGGCGTCGTCCAGCCAGGTGATCCGGGGCACGCACAGCGGCCAGCGGTCGGTGCGGGCGACCCGGTGGCTGAGCTCGGCGCGCACCGCCTCGATCCGTGCCCGGCCCGCGTCGGGGCCCTGGCCGCGCAGGTCGGCGACGTCGATCGGCGTACGCGGCGGATCGGCCAGCACCACCTGGTAGCCGTCGGCGTGGACGAGGGCGCGCAGCATGTCGTGCCGCGTGACCAGGGCGTCCCAGGCGGCGCTCACCCGGTCGGGGGAGAGCTCCGCGGGGTAGCCGAGCTCGATGTAGGCGTGGCAGGCGACCCCGCCGTGCTCGTAGAGGTCGCCGCGGCCGACCAGGTAGGCGGCTTGCAGGTCCGAGAGCGGGAACGGCTCGTGGCGGTGTGCCTCGTCGCTGCCGGTCACCTGCGGGACGCGGTCGTCGGCGAGGTGCGACCGGATCGCCTCGCGGTGCTCGCGCAGCACCGCGCGCCGCTGCGGGGTCATCGCGCCGCGTGGCGCCCGGAACCGCAGCTCGCCGGCCTCCAGCCAGATCGCGATGTCCTCGGCCGCGAGATCTGCGATCAGTTCGTCGACATTCATGATCCTCAGCTTCCGGAGTGCTGGACCGATGCACCGGTATGCCCGTCAGTTACCGAAGTGCTGCACATCGGTTACTTCCGAACTACCTGATTGCTACATATGAACATGGTTTTCATTTACAGTAGTCCGCGTTGGGTTGATCGGGGAAAAATTTCTGCGAGGAGGCGGTGCAGTGCGCGAGGGCTGGGAACCCTGGCCGGAGCCGATCGCGGCCCGGTACCGGCAGGCAGGACTGTGGGCCGGGCGCACCGTCGGTGATCTGCTGCGGGACCTCGCCGCCAGCCACGGCGGGCGCACCGCGCTCGTCGACGGCGCGGCCCGGTGGACGTACGCCGACCTGGACGCCATCGCCGACCAGGTCTGCGCCGGCTTCGCCGCCCGCGGTGTGCGCCACGGCGACCGCGTCCTGGTCCAGCTGCCGAACCGGGCCGAGTTCGTGCACCTGTGGCTGGGGCTGGCCCGGCTGGGCGCGGTCCCCGTGCACGCGATGCCCGGCCACCGGCTGGCGGAGATCCGGGCGCTGCTCGGCGTCGCCGAACCCGCGGCCTACGTCGTCGCCGAGCGTGCCGGGCGGGTGAACCTCCGTGAGCTCGCCGAGCAGGCCTGCGCGGGCCTGGACAGACCGCCGCTGCTGGTCGTCGTCGGCGCGCACGCCGACAGCCCGGGCGGCACCGCCGCCGTGACCGGCTGGCCCGCGCTGCTGGACGAGGGAGAACGGGCCGGCCCACCGACCCGCCCGGCCGTCGGCGGCCGGGCCCCGACCCCCGACGACCTCGTCGCGCTGCTGCTGTCCGGCGGCACGACCGGCACCCCGAAACTGGTGCCCCGCACCCACGACGACTACCTGCTCGCCGCCCGTGGCGCCGCCGAGGCCTGCGGCTTCGGCGCCGACACCGTCTACCTGGTCGTGCTGCCGGTCGGGTTCAACTTCGCCTTCAGCTCACCCGGCGTGCTGGGCACCCTCGTCGCCGGCGGCACCGTCGTCCTGGCCCGCGACCCCAGCCCCACCACCACGCTGCGCCTCGTCCAGCGGGAGCGGGCCACGGCCGTGGCGCTCACCCCGCCGCTGGTCCCCTACTGGCTCGACGAGTTCGCCATCAGCCGGCCGGACCTGTCCAGCCTGCGGCTGCTGCAGGTCGGCGGCGCGCGGATCCCCGACGACCTCGCAGCCCGCGCCGAGGCGACGCTCGGCGTCCCGGTGCAGCAGGTGTACGGCATGGCCGAAGGCCTCGTCTGCTACACCCGGCCGGACGACCCGGCCGAGCTGCGGCACACCACCCAGGGGCGGCCGATGTCCCCGGCCGACGAGATCGTCGTGGCCGACGCCGACGACCGGCCCGTCCCACCCGGCGAGGTCGGCGAACTGCTGACCCGCGGCCCGTGCACGCTGCGCGGCTACTACCGGGCCGAGGCGCACAACCGCACCGCCTTCACCGCCGACGGCATGCTGCGGACCGGTGACCTCGTCCGCCAGCTCCCCGGCGGCCACCTGCAGGTCGTCGGCCGGGTGAAGGACCAGGTGAACAAGGGCGGTGACAAGATCGCGGCGGTCGAGGTGGAGGAGCATCTGCGGGCCTGCCCGCATGTCGTCGACGCCGCGCTGGTCGCCGTCCCGGACCTGAAGTGGGGTGAGTGCCCGGTCGCCTTCCTGGTCTGCGACGGGCCACCGCCGACCGCCCGTGACGTCGCCGCCTTCCTGCGTGAGCGGGGCCTCGCCGCGTACAAGACGCCGGAGCGGGTGCGGGTCGTCGACGTACTTCCGCTGACCGCCGTCGGCAAGGTCGACAAGCGGTCACTGGCGGCCACCGAATCCGCCTCCACCACCGCCTCCACCGCCGCCTCCGGATCCACCACCGCGCCCGTGCCCGACCCCGCGGCCGTGCCGGAACCGGCCGTCTCCACCGGCGGCAGGGCTGATCGGTGAGGACCCGCATCGAGACCACGATCCTGCCCCCGACACCGGCGTCCTACCGCTCGTGGTCGGTGACCGGCCCCGCCGACCCGGCGGCCTGCGCGACCGGTCTGGCCGCCGCCCGGCTGTTCGACCAGTGCGTGCTCTACGAACGTGACGGCGCCTGGTGGTACGCGGGCGGGGCGCTGTGCGGGGTGACCCTGCACCGTGACCGGGTGGTGGTCCACTACGGCGACCGCCAGACCAACCGGCCCGTGACCCGCCCCCCGGCCGTCGAGCTGGCACAGCTGGCCGCGACCTTCCCCGTGGTCGACTGGCGGGCCTACGGCTGGGTCGCCTTCGAGTTCGCCACCGAGTTCGCCACTGGTGCCGGCTCGGACGGCCCGGACGGTCCCGGGACGGGCCGGCCCCCGGGCCAGCGCGTCAGCGCCGGGGAGGGCGGCCACACCGCGGGGCGCGCCGTGCGCCGCCGGACGGCGGCACCGTTGGCCCAGCTCATCGTGCCCGAGGTCGAGATCCGGATCACCCCGGGGCGGCTCGACGTCCGCGGCACCGACGAGGCCACCGTGGCCCGGGTGCTCACCGCCGTCGAACGGCTGCCCGCCGAGGGCCCGCTGGGCGGCGAGCGGCATCAGCCCGGCCCGCTCGACTCCGGCCTGCTCGACGTCGTCACACCCGGTGCCGATGCGTACCAGCAGGCTGTCACGACCGCGGTGGAGCGCATCCAGGCCGGCCGGCTCGCGAAGGTCGTACTGTCCCGGCGCGTCCCGGTGCCGTTCGAGGTGGATCTCGCCGCGACCTGCCTGCGGGGCCGGCGGGCGAACAGCCCGGCCCGCACCTTCCTCGTCGACCTGCCGGGTATGCGCTCGGTCGGGTTCAGCCCGGAGACCGTCGCCGAGGTCGGTGCCGACGGCGAGGTCAGCTCGCAGCCGCTCGCCGGCACCCGCCCGCTCGGACGCGGTGTGGAACAGGACGCGCTGGCGCGGGCCGAGCTGTGGTCCGACGCCAAGGAGGTCTTCGAACACGCGGTGTCCGTCCGCGCCGTCGCGGACGACCTCGCCGGCATCTGCGTCCCTGACAGCGTCGTCGTCCGTCGGTTCATGGACGTCGAGGCCCGCGGGAGTGTCCAGCATCTGGCCTCCCGCGTCGCCGGCCGGCTGCGGCCCGGTGTGACGAACTGGGAGGCGCTCGCCGTGCTGTCGCCGGCGATCACCGCCTCCGGCATACCGCGTGGCGTCGCCTGCCGGACGGTGGCCGAGCTGGAGCCCGCCGAGCGAGGGCTCTACGCGGGGGCGGCCGTGCAGGTCGGCCAGGACGGCTCCCTCGACGCCGCGCTCGCCCTGCGCTGCCTGCACACCCATGGCGGACGGACCTGGCTGCAGGCCGGCGCCGGTGTCGTCGCCGATTCCCGGCCGTCCCGGGAGTACGCCGAGACTTGCGAGAAGTTCGCCAGCATCGCCCCGCATCTCGTTCCCGCCCCCGCTCCCGAGCACCGGAGGAAGTGACGTGACCAGTACCCAACCCGTGGAAGTCGACCCCGTGTCGTGGGGCGACCTCGGTACGTTGCGTGCGGAGGTGGCGACCCTGCTCGGCCTCACCGACGCCGACGAGCTCGGCCTGGACGAGGATCTGCTCTCCGTCGGCCTGGAGTCACTGACGCTCATCCAGCTCGTCACCCGCTGGCGAGCCGCGGGGCTTGAAGTGGACTTCGCCGAGTTCGCCGAGGCACCCACCGTACGGGAGTGGGCGTGGATCCTCGACCAGGCACCGAGCAGCGGCCGAGCCGATCCGGCCGGGACCGATCCGGCCGGGACCGGGCTGGCCTCCGACGCGCAGGCCGGGGACGGCTCAGGCGCCG
>NZ_CDWWEW010000230.1:0-8504 GCF_977966315.1 Frankia sp. CeRuru1 | reverse complement strand
CCTCCCGCACCGCGCGGCGATCTGGATGGGACTGGTGGCCTACGTTGCATGCCTCCATCGTGGCATCTGGTTCCGGTCCGTGGACTCGGCACCGGACGACTTTCCCGGTCCTCATGTCCGCCTCGCCCGGGGTCAGACCCAGATCCCCAATCCGGGCCGGCGGGCAGCGGCCGGCAGGCAGCGGCCGGTGGTCAACGATCAGTGACGTCCGTGCCGGTCTCGTCCCCGGCCAGCAACCGGTCGACCGCGGCGACCTTCGTGTGCAGAGCGTCGGTGACTCCCGGGCGAAGATCGGCCTTCAGCACCAGACTCACCCGGCCAGCACGGGCCGAGACCGCCTCGGTGGCCCGGCGGACGACGTCCATCACCTCGTCCCACTCGCCTTCGATCGTGGTGAACATGGCGGTCGTCTCATGGGGCAGCCCACTGGCCCGCACCACCCGGACCGCCTCGGCGACCAGATCCGCGACCCCCTCGCCCTGACCGATGGGCGTGACACTGAAGGCAACAAGCATGCGGTCAGACTTATCACGACAGTCCGCTCACCGCGCGTCGAACAACGCAGGGCCACTACCCTGCTACGCCGATGCACCGAGGTCGTCGGTAAGCTATTTGCATGTCACGAAACGTCGCGGGAAAACCGGCCGGCGATCCAGTTGAGCAAACCCGGGACAACGGCCTCTGACGGTACGCCCTACCATTGCCCGCCGTGGGGTGGAAGAAGACGGATAACGAGGCGTAGGTGGGGTCACGCATCTTGCTCGACGCGCTGACGGACCTGGCTGTGGTCGTCGGCGCGGATGGTCGTGTCACCGACATGGGTGCCGCCGCCCGTGCCTTCCTCGGTGACCGGGTTCCCCGCGTCCCCCATCTGCGCGACCTTGTCGACGTCGTCGACCCCGCGTTCCGCCTCGCTCTCGGTGAGGCGGTGACGACCGCGCTGGGGCGGACCGGGCAGTGGCGTGGCTCGGTGGGACTCGTCGACCTGGCCGGGGCCACCGTGCCCCATCACGTGACGGTCCGGGTCGACCCGGAGGGCGGGCTGGTCGTCATCGCTCGGGACACCAGCGACCAGCGCGCCCGCGAGGTCGCCGAGAACGAGTCACGGGCCAAGGACGAACTGATCGCCCGGCTCGGCCACGAATTGCGGACCCCGCTGAACGCCATGCTGGGCTTCGCGCAGCTGCTGGAACTCGAACCGCTCACCCCCGACCTCCACGACGACGTCGAGCGGATCATCACCGGTGGCCGCCACATGCAGGCGTTGATCGATGACGTGCTGGACCTAGCCAGGCTCCGCGCGGGCCGGGGGGACATCAACAAGGGGCCGGTCAACGTCCTCGACATCGTCCAGGGCGTGGTGGAGCTCGTCGAACCGCTCGCGGCGCAGCGCAGCATCCGGCGGGTGATCCATCCGGCGCTGCCGCTCGTCGCCGACGCGGACCGCCGCCGCCTGTGGCAGGTCCTGCTCAACCTGGTCGGTAACGCGCTGAAGTACGGCCGGGAGGGCGGCAGCGTGCGCGTCGGCATCGTGCCCATCACCGGCTCGCGGATCCGTATCGAGGTCGAGGACGACGGCGCGGGGCTCTCCCCCCGGGCGATCGACCGACTGTTCCGGCCCTTCGAGCGCCTCGGCGCCGAGCGCAGCGGAATCGAGGGCAGCGGGCTGGGCCTCGCCCTGTCCCACGCCCTGGTCACGGCGATGGGCGGGGTGCTCACCGTCGCCAGCCGGTACGGCGTGGGAAGCGTGTTCGCCGTCGTGCTCGACGCGGTCGACCTGCGTTTCGAGGATCTCGATGATAACAGCGGGTTCGGGGGCAGTTACGGTGGTCTCCCATATCGCTCCGGCGAGTCCGGCACGGTCGCCCTCGGCCGTCCTCCCGCACCCGGCGGCCTGCGGGTCGTGCACGTCAGCGGCGATCCCGCCCTGCGTTCCCTGGTCGCCGAGACCCTCACCGATTTCCTGGCCGCGGACACCGTGACCGTTCCCCGCGCCGGTCTCGCCCTCGACGCGGTGCGGGGGGCCCGGCCGGCGTTCATCCTGCTCGACCGGGACCTGCCCGACACGACCGCGGCCGAACTGCTCGCCCAGCTCGCGGCGGACCCGACCGCCGGCGTCATCCCGGCCCTGGTCCTCAGCGAGGACACCGACCCCCGCGAGCGGGCGCACCTGCGCCGAGCCGGCGCCGTGGACGTCCTGAAGATCCCGCTGGATCCCGGCGCCCTAGTCGCCGCGGCAGCCGCGCTCACCACCGCGATGACCGCCCCGAGCTGACCTGACCGGGCCGCCCCGAACGGCGCTTTAGGCGGGGAAGAGCTCGAAGTCCAGAAAGTCGAAGCCAGGCGCCACCACGCAGCCGACCAGAACGTGCTGTCCATCGCGCGGGGCCGCGGTCTGCCATTCGCCGGCCGGCACGACGAGCTGCGGCGCCTGGCCCGCGGCCAGATCGGGTCCGAGGATCCGCCGGTCGGCGGCGACCGGCGCCCGGCCCGACCCGCCGAGGGTGAGATCGAGGGCCCCACCGCCCTGCCAGAGCCAGATCTCGGCCGAGGCCACCCGATGCCAGCGGGACATCTCTCCCGGACGCAGCAGGAACAGGATGGACGTCATGACGGGGCGCCTGCCGCCATGTGCATCGATCTGGTCGGGACTGGCCCAGGTCCGGCGGTACCAGCCGCCCTCGGGATGTGCTTCGAGACCGAGCTCCCGCACCAGGTCGCCGGCCGGCGTCGCGGGGTCGTCGATGCGGGTCATCCCGGGAGCCTCCCCGAGGCCGGCCGTCACGCCGGAACGCGCAGCACCAAGGCGTCTCCCTGGCCGCCGCCGCCGCAGAGACCGGCGGCGCCGATCCCGCCGCCGCGGCGCTTCAGCTCGTTGGCCAGGGTCAGGGCAATCCGGGCACCGGAGGCTCCGACGGGATGACCGATCGCGATCGCGCCGCCGTTGACGTTGGTGATCTCCGGGCCGATCCCGAGGTCGTGCATGGACTGGATGACGACCGCGGCGAAGGCCTCGTTGATCTCGACGAGATCGAGATCGGCCGGGGTGAGCCGCTCCTTGGCCAGCGCCGCGAGGATGGCGCGCGAGGGCTGGGAGTGCAGGGAGGTGTCCGGACCGGCCACGAAGCCGTGGTGACCGACCTCCGCGAGGATCGGCAGGCCGAGCTGTTCGGCCTTCGCCCGGCTCGCCACGATGACGGCGGCGGCGCCGTCGGAGATCGGCGACGACGAACCCGCGGTGATCGTGCCGTTGCCGTCGAAGGCCGGCCGCAGCTTCGCGAGCACCTCGGCGGTGGTGTCGGGACGCACGCCCTCGTCCTGGTTGACGGCCAGCGGCTCGCCGCGGCGCTGCGGCACCGCGACCGGAACGATCTCGTCGTCGAACAGCCCGTTCTTGATGGCGGCGGCGGCCCGCTGATGCGACTGGACGCCGAACTCGTCCTGCTCGGCCCGGCTGATGCCGAGCCCCGCGTTGTACCGCTCGGTGCTCGCCCCCATCGCGATCTGGTCGAAGGCGCAGAACAGCGCGTCGTGCTCGGTGGCGTCGAGCAGCTCGGCCCGGCCGTACTTCACCCCGGAGCGCAGCGAGCGCAGCAGGTGCGGGCCGCCGGTCATGGACTCCATCCCACCGGCGACGACAAGGTCGAACTCCCCGCTGGAGATGTACGTGTCGGCCAGGGCGATCGCATCAAGGCCGGACAGGCAGACCTTGTTGATCGTGATGGCGGGCACCGACAGCGGGATGCCGGCAGCGACCGCCGCCTGCCGGGCGGTGATCTGGCCCGCGCCGGCCTGGATCACATGCCCCATGATCACATAATCGACCGCGTCACCGGACAGGCCGGCCCGCGCGAGGGCACCCGAGATCGCGATGCCACCGAGATCCGTCGCGGTGAAGCTCTTCAGCGCGCCCGACAGTCTCCCGAACGGTGTCCGCGCTCCAGCCACGATCACGGAACCAGGCATGGATGCCTCCTCATCTCCAGGAAGATCTTTGGGGCGGGCCGGGACGGCGCCGGCACACGGCCTGCGGTGGCGTCGTCTCGTGGCGGCAGCCCCGAGAACAGCCGTCCCTGACACGATAACGTGATCATGCCCGAGATGCCCGGCCACGATTCCGGTCCCCAAGGACAAAAACACCTAGCCGGACCCGCGGGACGGCCAAGAGAAGCGGACCGTCAGGACAGCTGGCCGCAGGCTGCCACGAATGGCGAGGTGGCCGGGTCCGCCGGCAGGCGTACCTGGTCGGACCGGCTGTCCTGGGCGGCCAGGCCCTCCGGGGTCAGCGCCAGGATGGTCGTGGCCACGGTGAACAGCGAACCGTCGGTCGAGGTCCCGCTGTTGATCCGCAGGGCCCGGTCCATGCAGCGGAACCCGGCGCCGACGTTGCCCTGGACCCCGGCGGCGAGGGTGAGCTGAGCCGGCAGCTGGACGGGGGCCAGCGTGTCGAGGCTGGCGTAGCGCACCAGCGCGTAGTTGTCCATCCCGCTCCTCGACGTGGTCTGCACCAGGATCTCGCCGAACCCGTTGGCGTCGATGTCGACGACCGTGTGGTGCAGGGGCACCACGATCGCGCCCAGGTCGACCTGCCCGACAGTTCCGTCCCGGGAGAACACGACCTCGAGTTTGCTCCCGGTCGCCCGCACCTGGTCAGAACGGCCGTCGCCGTCGACGTCGCCCGCCACCGCCGGCTTCACGACGGCCGTCGGCAGCTGGGGGCTGCCCTGGGTCGCCGTCGCCGGGCTGGCTGACGGGCCGGCCGTGACGGGCGGGGAGGGCACGCTGGTGGTCGGGAGGACGGTCGGCGAGGTAGTCGCCGACCAGGTCGCCGCTCCCCCTCCGGACCCATCGCCGGCCCTGGTGGAACGGCCGGTGCCGCCGGTCGAGGATGCGACGGGTGTCCGGCTCGGCCCCGTCACGGGTGCGGTCACGAGCGGCGGGACGGCCGGCTCGACGAGCTCGTTGCTCGGCGGAGGGGGCCGCAGCGCCACCACGGCGAGCCCGATGAGCGCCGCCATGACCATCCCGCCCGCCGTCATCAGCGGCAGACGCCACCGGCGCCGACTGTCGATCCCGGCACGGATCTGCCGGTAGGCGTCCGGCGATGGCCGGATGGGCTCCACCGCCTCGGTGAGCAGGCGGGCGAGCTCCTCCGGTTCCAGACCACTCACCGCAGGCCCTCCAGCTTGCCGCTCAACGCCGACAGCCCCCGGGAGGTGTACGCCTTGACGGAACCGACACTGCAGCCCATCACCGCCGCGGCGTCCGCCTCGGACATGTCGGCGTAGTACCGCAGCACCACCGCCTCCCGCTGCCGGCGGGGCAGCTCGCGCAACGCCTGGATGACCGCCGCCCGTTCGACGAGGGAGTAGGCGCCCTCCTCGGCGCTCGCGGCGTCGGGCATCGGCTTGGGAGCGTGTTTGAGAGCGACGAGCCGACGACGCAGTGTCGAACGTGCGAGGTTGACGACGGTCTGCCTGAGATAGGCCAAGGCCTTGTCCCGGTCCTGGAGCCGCCCCCAGGCCGCGTGGACGCGGATGTAGGCGTCCTGCACAACCTCCTCGCAGAGGCCGAGGTCGTCAAGTAGTAACGCTGCAAGACGAACTAATGACCGATAGTGTTCGGAGTACAACGCGGTCAGGGCGGCATCGGCGTCCCGCGCGACATCGCTACGGGCGGCGTCGCTCCGTGCAGGCACGGGCCGCCACCCTTCCACGACAGTCATGGGCGCGATCACACCCAGTTGGACGCGTACCGAGCACTCGAAGTTGTCCCAAAAGTTCTATCGCGTCGCGCACGAAACAGACAGCCTCCACATCCCGCGACCCCGCCTCCCACCTATGGGTAACATCTGCCGTCTATCCGCCACCAGCACCAGCGTCCTACCGGAGGCCGACCGTGAAGGACATTCTCGAAGCGATCATTGCCCAGAGCCCTCCGTCGCCCGCCCGGCGGGCGGAGTTCGCTTCCCTCCCGGTCCCCCAGTCCTACCGCGCCATGGTCGTGCGCCGGGACGAAATCGGGATGTTCGAGGGCGTGCCGTCCCGGGACAAGGACCCCCGTCGCTCCCTGCACGTGGACGACGTGCCGACCCCGGAGCTCGGTCCCGGCGAAGCCCTCGTCGCGGTCATGGCCTCTTCCGTGAACTACAACACGGTCTGGACGTCGATCTTCGAGCCGATCCCCACCTTCAACTTCCTCGAGCGCTACGGCCGAACCTCTCCGCTTGCATCCCGTCACGACCAGCCTTACCACGTCGTCGGCTCGGATCTGGCCGGAGTTGTGCTACGGACAGGGCCCGGCGTACAGGCCTGGTCCCCCGGGGACGAGGTCGTCGCCCACTGTCTGTCCGTGGAACTCGAACGTCCCGACGGCCACAACGACACGATGCTGGATCCCGAGCAACGAATCTGGGGATTTGAGACGAATTTTGGTGGACTCGCCGAGCTCGCCCTGGTCAAGACCAACCAGCTCATGCCAAAACCCGCGCACCTGACCTGGGAGGAGGCGGCCGCACCCGGCCTGGTCAACTCGACCGCGTACCGCCAACTGGTCTCGGTCAACGGCGCGAACCTGAAACAGGGCGACGTCGTTCTCGTCTGGGGCGCGTCCGGGGGCCTGGGCTCCTACGCCACCCAGCTCGTGCTGCGTGGCGGGGCCATCCCGGTCTGCATCGTCTCCTCGCCGGAAAAAGCCGACATATGCCGCTCCCTCGGCGCCGAACTGATCATCGACCGCGCCGCCGAGGCCTATCGGTTCTGGAGCGACGAACACACCCAGAACCCCCGGGAATGGCAGCGGTTCGGCAAGCGCATCCGCGAGCTCACCGGCGGCGACGACCCCGACATCGTCCTCGAACACCCGGGCCGGGAGACCTTCGGCGCCTCCGTCTATGTGACCCGCCGCGGCGGAACCATCGCCACCTGCGCCTCCACCAGCGGTTTCCAGCACGAGTACGACAACCGGTACCTGTGGATGAACCTCAAGCGCATCGTCGGCTCGCACTTCGCCAACTACCGGGAGGCCTGGGAAGCCAACCGGCTCATCATGCGCGGGATGATCCATCCGACCCTGTCCCGGGTCTACCCGCTCACCGAAACGGGGCAGGCCGCCTACGACGTGCACCGCAACGTCCACCAGGGGAAGGTGGGCGTGCTGTGTCTCGCCCCGGCTGAGGGGCTGGGTGTCCGCGACGAGGCACTCCGCTCCCGCCACCTGACCGCAATCAACCGGTTCCGCGGCGTATAAACCCGGAAATCGGCCAGGCCGACAGCCGACTCCCCTCACGCTCACATTGACCGTCTGAGATGCTGAGGTCCTATGACCGAACACACCGATCTCATCCCAATGGCCGGCGAGACCGACGGGCCCCCCGCCTTTGATCTGGTGCGCCGTGGCTACGACCCCAATCAGGTCACCCATCACGTGAACTGGCTCGTCGAGCAGCTACGCGAGGCCGAGGCGCACCGGGCGGCGGCGGAGGCGGCCGCGTCGGAGGCGGCGACCGAGGCGGCCCGGGTACGCGACGATCTGGCCGCCAACCGTCCCGCCTGGGAGGAGTTCGGTGGCCGCGTTACCCAGATCCTCCAGCTCGCCGAGGAGGAGGCGGCCACCGTTCGGGCTGAACGCACCCGGGAGGCCGACGCCCAGCTCGAGGAGGCCCGCCGGATCGTCACCGAGGCCGAGCAGACCCGGGAGAAGACCCTGCGCGACGCCGACGAGCAGGCCGCGGCCATCGTCTCGACGGCCCGCGCGGAGGCCGAACGGATCGTCGAGGTCGCTCGGGCCACGGCCGCGCAGGCCGAGGACGACTCGAAGCGTCGGCTGGCCGACCTCGAGCGCCAGCGCGAGCAGGTGACCTCGCAACTTGCCACCCTGCGTGACCAGGTGACGGCCCAGCTGGGCGCGCTGCGCGACAAGCTGACCGCCGCCTCCGCGTCGATCGCCTCCATCGAGGCACCGCCGCCCGAGGAGCGTAAGGCGCTCGGCAGCGAGCCGAACGCGTTGCCCGCGGCAGCGAACTCCCGCGGGGTCTAGCCCGCACGGGAGGCCGTCGTCCCGTGGGGTCAGCCGTCACGGACGCGCGGCCGGGCCGCTCGGCACCGGCGTTCCCAACATGGCCGGTGCCAGTGTCGACGGTCCTCGATCCGCTCGGGCGGCCAGACCACCACGTGGGCGGTGCCCGGAGTGATCTCATAATCACAACCGGGACACCGGTAGACCTTGGTGGTCGCCGCGCCACTCGTTGGTCGCACCACCCACTCGCCGTCCCGCAGGACGACGACCGGATCCGGCGTCCACCAACAGACCGGGTGCCCGCGCTGCGCATCCGACGGCCGGTCCCGGCGTCGGCGCGCCTTCCTCGTCACCGCCCGCGAGCGGGTCTGCCCGATGCCCGGAACCGATCCCGCCGGGTGCGGAAACCCGCACCCCGGGTATCGCCGGCCGGCGGGCCCGCGACCCACTCGCCCCGGTCCACCACCTCGCCGTCAACGATCCGATGC
>NZ_CDWWEW010000229.1:0-8512 GCF_977966315.1 Frankia sp. CeRuru1 | reverse complement strand
CCCCGAGCGCGTCCGGAACGACGGTCACCGGAAAATCACGATCATGCGCGCTCCAGGTCCCGCGACCCGCCGCCGAGGGTGAGGTACACGTCCTCCAGCGAGGGAGTGGCGAGACTGAAATCGTCCAGCGCGGCGAACGCCGGGCCGGCGGTCAACCGGCCGAGGGCGTCACGGGCCGCGGCCGGAGCCAACCGGATGGTCCACCGCCGTCCGTTGACCACGGCGAGCGCGGCCAACGTCGCGACGGTGGGATCGTCCGCGGGCGGGTCGTGGCGCCACGCGAGGTCAAGCCGGACGTCACCGGACAACGATGCCTTGAGCTGGCCCGGAGTGTCGCAGGCGATCACCCGCCCGGCGTCCAGGACGGCGACCCGGTCGAGCACCGACTCCGCCTCGAGGACGTTGTGCGTGATCAGCACGACGGTGACACCGACGGTGTCCCGGCGACGTTGCAGCGCCGACCACACGGCCCGCCGGGCGACGGGGTCGAGGCCGGTGGTTGGCTCGTCGAGGACGAGCATCGGCCGGTCCCCCACCAGGGTGGTGGCGACACACGCCAGCCGGCGTTGCCCACCGGACAGCTTCGACAGCGGGCGATGCGCCACCGCCTCCAGACCAAGCTCGCCGAGCACGGCGTCACGGACCGCCCGCACGGCGGAGCGGGGGACACCGCGCATGCGGGCGGTGGTCGCCACGGCCGTGGCGACCGGCAGCTCGGCCAGCGCGAGATCATCCTGACCCAGGTAGGCGGCGAGCCGGGCCGGCAGACCGCGGGCGGCCAGCACGTCGCGGCCAAAAAGGGTAATCGTGCCCGCGTCCGGCCGCAGCAGACCCATCAACTGGCGGACCAGCGTGGTCTTCCCGGCGCCGTTCGGCCCGAGCACCCCGAACACCTCGCCCTGCCGGACGTCGAGATCGATCCGATCATTGGCGAGAACGGCATGCTCACCCGTCCCGTGCCGCCGGGTGAGCCCGCGGACCGCGTAGCTCAACACATCGACCATTGTCGCAGTCGGATCCGGTCGATGGTCCCGGGCCGGCGACGGGCGCTGATCACACCGCGCTGCTCATCCACACCACGACGTCGAGCATCCGCAGCGGGGTGATCGGGGGACCCGCGACGGGTACCAGCGCCCCGAGCCGGCGGAACTCCTCGGCGTTCTCCCGCAGGTCGTACTGCATCGCGCGGATGAGCAGGCCCATGTACTGCCGCCAGGACCGCCCGTCCCGCGGCGACGGCGGGACGCAGTCCTCGTGCTGGTAGAAGATCCTCACCTTGGAGTCGAACAACGGGACCAGGGCGGGCCGCTTGCGGTGCAGCACCTTGGCGATGAGGGAGCCCTTGACGTCCCGGTCGGAGACGTCCGGGTCGTCGAGGGGGTCGTAGAGCGCGGCGACCAGATCGAGGGTGGCCTCGTCGGCCTCGATGAGCTCGATGCCGGGAGGAAGCCTGTCCAACGCCCGCTGTAGCAACGGCATCAGTGCGGTGAGCGTGTGCATCCGATCCACGTCCACGTGCACGCCGAGCAGGCACGGGGCCAGGAGATCCCCGGTGCACAGCAGATCCGGATCACTATTGGTGACCAGGCCGTCGTAGTACGGGTAGGCGTAGCGCAGACCTCGCTTGCGCGGCCCCAGGTACTCCTCGAGCAGGCTCTCCGCGTCGAAGACCTCCCGGGTGCCCTTAGCCAGCTTCAACCTGGGTCTCCTCATCATGATCCGTGAACTCCCCGGCCGGTCGCAACCCCAGGTGACGAAGCCGGTCTCCCCCCCTCATCTTCTCCTGTCCCGGTCGACGATGGCGCAGGGGTCGGGTGCCACGCCAGAACGGTCACCGTCCGCCACCCGTGCCCGGCACACCGTCCGATCATGCGGACGGTCTCGACCAGGTCAGCGACGGTCCGGGGACAGTGGGATGAATCTCACACCCGGTGGCCCGCTTCCCGGTGGGGCCGGGTCCACCACCCGCACCCGAGGATCGGTTTCGAGCTGCGAGAGCCGGCCGGCCGGGGCGCGGACCACCGCGGCGAACAGACATCCACACCCGGCCCGCAGGTCGCTCGCCGCTCGCCGCTCGCGGTCGGCGGCGGCAGTGTCGCCGACCTGCGTGTCGGCAGCGGCTCGGGCGTCCGCCTGGGCCGCCGCCGACCCGAAGGCGGCCCGGACGTCGGCCACCGGATCGCGCACGAGGGCCTGCTCCTGTTCACCCCCGATACCGGCGGTGAAGAACACCTGCACGGTCCGGAAGTCGCCGAACACCTCGAGCAGGTCGGCGGGGGTGCGGGGCGCGGTGAGACTGGCCACGGCGTAAAGATCGGCGCCGGGGGCGGCCGAGGTCAGCGACGCGAGGTTCTGCCGGCTGGCGCCGAGGTAGTCGGCGACCGGGTCGTTCGGCCCGGGGCCGATCGTCACCACGGGCAACACGGGCGCCGCCGGCTGGTTCGCGGACGTCGGCGCCTCCCCGGTCGCCGGGGAGGACCGTCCGGACGACGGAGCATGATCGACGCCCTGCAGGATCGCGGCCGTCGCGCTCACCACGATCAACGCGACGAGTCCGAGGACAAGCATCCGGACGCCCCATTCCACCACCCCGCCGGGCGTGACTCCGGCCACGTCGAGCAGGGCCGGCGGACCGTCATCGTCGTCGGAGCCGGCAGGCGAGGGACGGGCCCGGTCCCGGGTCCGGCGGACCCGACCGATCTCCCGCGCCGCCAGGCCCACCATCCGCGCCCGGACGATCGCGATCGCGCGAGAGGTCGCCGGCAGCGTGCGGGCGTCGACCCGATCGAGCAGCGCCCCCAGCTCGTGGACCGGTGGGCGCACGGTGGGCCACCCCCGGCCGGCGGGGGCCTGGGCCGGCACCGCTCCCCCAGGGGCCGCGGGAGCGGGCACCGGCGCCGAGGTCGCCTCCCCGAGCGTCGCCGGCTCCGTCATGGCTGGTCCCGCAGTCGTTCCACCGCCTCGGCCAGGTCAGCCGGGTCCGGGCTGGTGAACTCGACCCGTCCGCCGTGACCGGGATGATCGAAGGACAGCTGCGCCGCGTGCAGCCACTGGCGGGTCAGGCCGAGCCGCTCGGCGAGCGTGGGGTCGGCCCCGTAGGCGAGGTCCCCGACGCACGGGTGCCGCAGGGCGGACATGTGCACCCGGATCTGGTGGGTGCGCCCGGTCTCCAACCGCACGGACAGCAGGGAGGCGGCCCGGAACGCCTCCTGGAGGTCGTAGTGGGTGATACTCGGCTTGCCGTCCGCGACGACGGCGAACAGCCCCGGCCGGCGCGGATGCCGGTCGATCGGGGCGTCCACGGTGCCCCGCAGCGGATCGGGATGGCCCTGCACCACGGCCCGGTAGCGTTTGTCCACCGCACGGTCACGGAACGCCCGTTTCAGCAGGGTGTACGCACGCTCGCTCTTGGCGACCGCCATCACCCCGGTGGTACCGACGTCGAGACGGTGCACCACCCCCTGACGCTCGGCCGCGCCCGAGGTGGAGAGGCGGTATCCCGCGGCCGCCAACGCCCCGATCACGGTCGGTCCGGTGAAGCCGGGCGCCGGATGCGCGGCGACCCCGACCGGCTTGTCCACGACGATGATGTCGTCGTCGTCGTAGAGGATGCCGAGACCCTCGACCGGCGTGGGTTCCACCGCCACCGGACGCGGCGGGGCGGGCAGCCGGACCTCCAACCAGGCACCGCCGCTGACCCGGTCGGACCGGCCCCGGACCTTCCCGTCAAGGCTCGCCTGGCCGTCGTCGACGAGCGCGGCGGCCACGGTCCGCGACAGCCCGAACATCCTCGCGATCGCCGCGTCGAGACGGACGCCGTCGAGCCCGTCCGGGACCGGTAGGGACCGCAGGTCACCGCCCGTGATGGTCACTGCCCCCGCCGACGGGCTGATGCTCGGCGTAGCGCGTGCCGTCCAGGCCCACGCCGCGCAGGGACAGGATGACCGCGAGCACGCCGCCGCAGACGATCGCGGAGTCGGCCACGTTGAAGATGGGCCAGTAGTGGAGGTGAACGAAGTCCACGACGTGACCGCGCAGGGGACCCGGCGCGCGGAAGATGCGGTCGGCGAGGTTGCCCACCGCCCCGCCGAGCAGGGCGCCGAGCACGAGAGCCCACCCCACCGACCGCAGCCGGCGGGCGGTGAACACCACCACCGCGACCACGGCCAGGGCGACCAGGCTGAGCAGCACCGTTGCACCGCCCGCGAGGCTGAAGGCCGCTCCGGAGTTGCGGGTGAGCTCTAGGTCGAGCAGGCCGGGGATGACCTCGACAGGCCCCCGGTCGGACAGGGTGGCCACCGCGACGTGCTTGGTGATGATGTCCGACAGCAGGACGATCGCCGCCGCGACCGTCAGCGTGGCCACCGCCCGGCGGGAACCGGCGGTCGGGCGAGCCTCGTCCCGCCCGCGCGGCACCGGCGCCGGCCCCCCGGGCGGGGCCGAGGGCTTCGTGGGCATCGCCGACGCGACGGGCCCCGCGCCCGGGGCGACGCCCCCCGGCGCGGCCGCTGCGTGATCGGCGGAATCTTCGGACACACCGCTCCCGATGGTCGGCACCTCTCCTACCGGACCACTCTACGACCCCGGGTCCCGACGATGAACCGGCCGCGCGGCGAAGGGCCGAGCCGGGGACGGGACCACTCGTCCCGTTGAGCTACGCTCATGGGCAGCGGTACGGCGTGGACGGGGACGAGTAGCGGCGGGCGCAGCCCGAGCGAGCCGGGGTCGGTGGAAGCCCGGTGGCCAGCGCGTCGCGAAGATCACCCCCGAGCCGCCGGAAGAACGGGATCCGGTCGACCATCGGGTCCCCAGTAGATCCGGCCACCGCGAGGACAACGAGGGGCCATCCCTCGGCCCGATCCGGCCGAGCGGGTGTGCAAGGAGGGTGGTACCGCGGTACCCCCGGTCCGGGCAGGACAGGCGGCCGGCGCATCGGCCGGATGGTCACTCCCGGGGCCGGTGAGGCGTCGTCCCTCCGTTGGAGAGCCAGCCCGACGGAGATCACGACTATGGAGACCGGGTCCCCACGATGAGCACCCCCCTGCGGCATCCCACCTTCGCTCCGCTGCCCGCCCAGGTGGACCTGCCCGCCCTGGAGCGGGAGACGTTGGCCCGCTGGCGCGACACCAAGGTGTTCCACCGTTCGTTGGAGGCCACCGCGGACCGCCCGCTGTGGGTTTTCTACGAGGGCCCGCCCACCGCCAACGGCAGGCCGGGGGCGCATCACGTGGAGGCCAGGGTCTTCAAGGACCTGTTCCCCCGCTACCGGACGATGAAGGGCTACCACGTTCCCCGGCGGGCCGGCTGGGACTGCCACGGGCTGCCCGTCGAGCTCGCGGTCGAGAAGGAGCTCGGCTTCACCAGCAAAAACGACATCGAGGCGTTCGGCATCGCCGAGTTCAACGCCCGGTGCCGCGAGTCGGTGCTGCGCCATGTCGCGGACTTCTCCGCGATGACCGAGCGGATGGGCTACTGGGTCGACCTCGAGGGCGCCTACCGCACCATGGACACCAGCTACGTCGAGAGCGTCTGGTGGTCGCTCAAGCAGATCTTCGACCAGGGCCTGCTGGTCGAGGACTTCCGGGTCACCCCGTACTGCCCGCGCGACGAGACGCCGCTTAGTGACCACGAGGTGTCCCAGGGCTACTCGGACGTCGACGACCCCTCGGTCTACGTCCGTTTCCCGCTCGTCGCCGACGCCCTCGGCCTCGCCGGGCAGGGCGCGCAGCTGCTGGTCTGGACGACGACCCCGTGGACACTGGTGTCGAACACGGCGGTGGCCGTTCACCCGGAGGTGGAGTACGTCCTGGCCCGCGCGGGGGATGGGGAGTTGTTCGTCGTCGCCGAACCACTGGTCACCGCGGCCCTCGGCGAGGACGCCGAGATCGTCGAGCGGTTCCGCGGGGCGGAGCTGGCCGGTGCCCGCTACACCCGCCCGTTCGAACTGCTGGCGGCGGAGCGGTTCGCGGCCGGCACCGGCGTCCCGCACTCGGTCGTGCTCGCCGACTACGTGACGACCACGGACGGCACGGGCCTGGTCCACCAGGCGCCGGCGTTCGGCGCGGAGGACCTGGCGGTCTGCCGGGCGAGCGGGCTGTCGGTGGTGAACCCGATCGGGACGGGCGGCCGCTTCCTCGCCGACGTCCCCTTGGTCGGCGGGATGTTCTTCAAGGATGCCGACGCGCCGCTGACCGCCGACCTGCGCGCACGGGGCCGGCTGTGGCGGGCGTCGACGTATACGCACAGCTACCCGCACTGCTGGCGCTGCCACACACCGTTGATCTACTATCCGCTGCCGTCCTGGTACATCCGGACCACCGCCATCCGCGACGAGCTGCTGGCGCAGAACGAGCGGACGACCTGGCACCCCGAGCGGATCAGGACCGGTCGGTACGGCGAGTGGCTGCGCGGCAACGTCGACTGGGCGCTGTCCCGCAACCGATACTGGGGGACACCGTTGCCGGTCTGGCGCTGCGACGACGACCCCACCCATCTGGTGTGCGTCGGGTCACTCGCCGAGCTCTCCGAGCTCGCCGGGCGGAACCTGGCCGACCTCGACCCGCACCGCCCGTTCGTCGACGAGGTCACCGGGACCTGCCCGACCTGCGGCGGCGTCTCGCACCGGGTGCCCGAGGTGATCGACGTCTGGTACGACAGCGGCGCGATGCCGTTCGCCCAGTGGGGTGCCCCGCACCACAACCTCGAGGAGTTCACCCGGCAGTACCCGGCGCAGTACATCTGCGAGGCGATCGACCAGACCCGCGGCTGGTTCTACACGATGATGGCGGTCGGCACGCTGGTGTTCGGCCGCTCCTCCTATGAGACGGTGCTCTGCCTCGGCCTGCTCCTGGACGCCGACGGCCGCAAGATGAGCAAGCATCTCGGCAACGTGCTCGATCCCTTCGAGCTGTTCGAGCGGCACGGCGCGGACGCGGTCCGCTGGCTGATGCTCGCCGGCGGCTCGCCGTGGGCGGACCGCCGGATGAGCCACGAGGCGATCGAGGACATCGTCCGCAAGGTCCTGCTCACCTACTGGAACACCGCGTCGTTCTTCGCCCTCTATGCCGGGGCGGCCGGCTGGCGGCCGGGCGCGAGCCCAGGCGCGGGCGCGACACCGCCGGCCCGGCGGCACGTGCTGGACCGCTGGGCGCTGTCCGAGCTCGCGGCCACCGTCGCCGAGGTGGACGAGGCGCTGGAGAACTTCGACTCGCTGCGGGCCGGGCGGCGGATCGCCCGGTTCGTCGACGACCTGTCCAACTGGTACGTCCGCCGGTCCCGCCGCCGGTTCTGGGCCGGCGACGCCGATGCCCTGGACACCCTGCACACCTGCCTGGACGCACTGACCCGAGTGATGGCGCCGTTCACGCCGTTCCTCACCGACTGGCTGTGGTCACGGCTGTTCGCCGACGCCTCCCCGCAGACCCCCGACTCGGTGCACCTTGCCGCCTGGCCCGAGCTCCCCGGGGGGCTGCACACGCCGGAGCTCGCGGAGCAGATGGATCTCGTCCGGCGGATCGTGGAACTCGGCCGTGCCGCCCGGGCCGCCAGCGGGATGCGCACCCGCCAGCCGTTGCCGCGGGCGGTCATCGGCGCGAGTGCCTTCGACGAGCTCTCCCCCGAGCTGATCGCGCAGATCACCGAGGAGCTCAACGTGACCACGGTGGAGCCGGCGACCTCGGAGGTCGTCGACATCTCGGTGAAGCCGAACTTCCGGGCCCTGGGGCGGCGCTTCGGCAGGAACACCAAGGCGGTCGCCGCGGCCATCGCGGCCGCCGGTCCTCCCGTCAACGGCCGGCTCACCGTCACCGTCGACGGGGAGGAGGCCGAGCTGTCCGGGGACGAGCTGATCATCACAGAGACGCCGCGGCAGGGCTGGGCGGTCACCGCCGAGTCCGGGCTCTCCGTCGCCCTCGACCTGGAGATCTCCCCGGAGCTCGCCCGCGACGGGCTCGCCCGCGACGTCGTCCGGGTGCTCCAGGACGCGCGCAAGGCGGCAGGGCTGGAGATCACCGACCGGGTGGACGTCTCCTGGGCGGCGACGCGCGAGGAGACCGCACTCGCGCTGCGTACCCACGGTCAGACGGTGGCCGAGGAGGTGCTGGCGGTCTCCTTCACCGAGGTGGCCCGCACGGAGCTGCCTGCGACGCAGCCGCGGGAGGCGGGAGCCCGCTCGGCGGCCGAGGAGCTGGGCCTGGCGTTCACGCTCACCCGGCACGAGACGACCGGCGG
The DNA here is from genome assembly GCF_977966315.1 of Frankia sp. CeRuru1. Classification (NCBI taxonomy): domain Bacteria; kingdom Bacillati; phylum Actinomycetota; class Actinomycetes; order Frankiales; family Frankiaceae; genus Frankia; species Frankia sp. CeRuru1. Next base: position 283 of record NZ_CDWWEW010000229.1, on the reverse strand, counting down.
CTGAGACCGAGGCCCGAGGTCAGCGAGAGGCCCGGCGTACTGCTCCCGCCGGGAGCAGCGCCGCGGCGACCAGCGTCAAGATCATGGACGCATAGACGAAACCGCTGCCGGCAAGAATGCCGACCACCGCAAGAACCGTACACAGAGCAAGAACTGCTCCACAAAGCGTCAGCATCTCTCGATCACCCCATCACGAGACCGCCCGTCGGCTCCGGCCCCGTCCGCGCCGGTGCCGAGGGCCACACCAGACTCGCCGAGGGCCGCGCAGCGGATGATCAGAACT
>NZ_CDWWEW010000228.1:1420-8917 GCF_977966315.1 Frankia sp. CeRuru1 | reverse complement strand
CGCGGGCACCGCGCCCGCCTTCCCCCTGCCGCGCACCTGCCCGTTCGCCCCGCCACCGGACTACGCGCGGCTGCGCGACGAGCAGCCGGCGTTCCAGGTCCGACTGCCTACCGGCGCGCTCGCCTGGGTGGTCAGCCGCTACGCCGACGTGCGGGCGCTGCTCGCCGATCCACGGGTCAGCGCGGACGCGCGGCACCCCTCGTTCCCGGCGATGGGTGTCGGGGAGCGGGAGACCGCCGCCCGCAACCGGCCGTTCATCCGGACCGACCCGCCGGACCACACCCGCATCCGCAAGATGTTGCAGGCCGAGTTCACGGCCCGCCGGGTCCGGGACATGGTGCCGGGCCTGACCGCCTTCGCCGAGTCGCTGGTCGACGAGATGATCGCCGCCGGCCCTCCGGTCGATCTCGTCTCCGCGTTCGCGAACCGGATGTCGACGGCGACCGTCCTCAACCTGATGGGAGTGCCCACCGACAACCTGGAGTTCTTCCGCGACGTCACCCGCATCTCCGGCGGCCGGGGCAGCACCGCCGAAGAGGCGCAGGCCGCGCTCGGCAACATGTTCCGGATGTTCAACGAGCTGATCGACCGCCGGCTCATCGAGCCGGGCGAGGACCTGCTCTCCCGGCTCGTGGTGAACCACCTCGCCACCGGCGCGGTCACCCGCCAGGAGCTCATGTCGACCATCGGCATCACGATCGTCGCCGGCCGGGAGACGACCACCAGCATGATCGCGCTGGGCACGGCGGTGCTGCTGGAGAACCCGGACCTCGCCACCGCGCTGCGGGGCGACCCGGAGCTGCTCGGGCCGACGGTCGAGGAGCTGCTGCGGCTGCTGTCGGTCGCCGACTCGATCCCGCTGCGCGTCGCCACCGCCGATCTCGACATCGGCGGGGTGCGGGTACCCGCGGGCGACGGCCTCATCCTGCTGCTCGCCGGGGCCAACCACGACCCCGACGTGTTTCCCGACCCGGAGCGCTTCGACCCGCACCGGACGAACCGCCACCATGTGGCGTTCGGTTTCGGGATCCACCAGTGCATCGGGGCGAGCCTGGCCCGGGCCGAGCTGGAGATCTCCTACCAGGTCCTGCTGCGCCGGTTGCCCGACCTGCGGCTCGTGGTGCCGGTCGCCGAGCTCGAGTTGCGTAACGACTCGGCGACGTTCGGCGTCGAGGCGATGCCGGTGGCCTGGTGAGCCTGGTGAGCCTGATGAACCAGCCTGGACGGGGGGCGCCGGCGGCGCACCCGACGGGCGCCGTCCGCCGCTACGCGCCACGCCCGGCGGCCAGGCTGCGGCTGGTCTGTTTCCCGCACGCCGGTGGCGGCGCGAGCAGCTTCCGGGCCTGGGCGGCGCTGCTGCCACCCACCGTGGAGCTGCTGGTCGTCCAGTACCCGGGCCGGGAGGACCGCTATCGCGAGCCCTGCGCCGTGGACCTGCACGGTTTCGCCACCGCGGCGGCCACCGACCTGCTGCGCTACGTCGACCGGCCGTACGCGGTGTTCGGGCACAGCATGGGCGCGGTCATCGGCTACGAGACGGCCCAGCGGCTGCGCTGGCACGGCCGCGCGGAACCGGTGCGGCTGATCGCCTCCGGCCGGCCCGCCCCCGACAAGGAGCTCGGCGGCACACTGCACCGCGCCGACGACGACGCGCTGTGCGCGGAGCTCACCCGGCTCGGCGGCACGGCGACGGAGGTGCTCGCCGATCCGGACGTGCGCCGGGCCGTCCTCGGCTACGTGCGCGCCGACTACCAGATGGTCGAGACCTACCGGCCCCGGCCCGTCGACCCACTGGCCTGCCCGCTGACGGTGTTCACCGGCGACACGGACCCGGAGTGCGACGAGGAGCGGGCGCGCACCTGGGAACGCTTCACCAGCGGCCGGTTCGGCGTGCACGTCTTTCCCGGTGACCACTTCTACCTGGGCCCTCAGCGTGGGCAGGTGGTGTCCACCCTGCTCGGTCTGCTCGACCCGGCGCTGGTCGGCGCGCACGCCGCCTGGCCCAGCACACCGTGACGGGGCCGCGCGGGCGTCGACAGCCCGGAGCTTTGGACGGAGATCACCGTGCGTGACTACTACTCACCGATGGCGGAGTTCTACGAACTGGTCGCCCGCCGGCAGGCAGCGGCGAGCGGACCGCCACTGGCCGCGGCGCTGAGCGCGCTGCCGGCCGGGATCGGCCCGGTCGTCGAGATCGGCGCGGGCACCGGCCGCCTCACCGAGGTCATCGCCGCCGCGCTGCCCACCGAACCGATCGTGGCGGCCGAGCCCTCGGCGACGATGCGCGCTGTCCTCACCAGCCGGGTGGCGTCGCGCCCGGAGCTGCGCGGCCGGGTGACCGTCGTCGACGGCGCCGCCCCCGGGCTGGCGCTGCCGCCGCGGATCGGCGCCGCGGTGGTCTTCGGCGTCGCCGGCCACCTGCCCGGCCCGGACCGGGCGACGCTGTGGCGCCGGCTGCGCGAGCGCCTGGCGCCCGGCGGCATCATCGTGGTCGAGCTGATGGGTGCCCGGACGCCCCGCGTCCTGCCCCCCACACTGACGGTGGCGGACACCGTCGGCCGGCAGCGCTACGAGTGGTGGGTGGAAGGCCGGCCCGGCGGGTCACCGGGCCTCATGCGCTTCACCACCACCTGGCAGATCTACCGCGGGGACAGCCTGGCCAGGGTCGTCGACGACTCCTACGACTGGTGGACGCAGGACCCCGCCGAACTCGCCGCGGAAGCCGGGCTGCACTGCGCGAACGTCAGCGGCGCCGCCGAGGGCACCTTCCGCGTCGTCGTCCTCACCGCCGCGAACCCACCGGCAAGCCCGCCGGCAGACGCGCCGCCGCCGCGAGGGACGCACGGAATCGACCCGCCACCGCCGGACGTCAGGCCGAGCCGCCGTGCGGGCCTCGCGTCCTGACTTTTCAGGCTCGCCCTTCAAGCTCGCCCCAGGCCTGCCCAAGCCTGCCGCCCAAGCTCGCCCTTCAAGCTCGAAACGAGGACACGAACGGTGACCACATCAGCCCCCGAGGAATACGACGTCATCGTGGTGGGCGGTGGCCCGGCCGGCTCCACCGCCTCAACCCTGGTCGCCCGCGAAGGCCACCGGGTCCTTCTCCTGGAGAAGGAGGTGTTTCCGCGCTACCAGATCGGTGAGTCGCTGCTGCCCGCGACGATCCATGGAATCTGCCGGCTGCTGGGCGTGGCCGAACAGGTCGAACAGGCGAAGTTCATGCCCAAGCGCGGCGGCAGCTTCCGGTGGGGCACCAACCCGCAGCCGTGGAACTTCCTGTTCGCGCTCTCCCCCCAGCTCTCCGGCCCGACGTCGTTCGCCTACCAGGTGCGCAGGGCCGACTTCGACGACATTCTGCTGCGCAACGCCGCCAGGAATGGCGTCGACGTGCGGGAGGGTGTCGACGTCCGCGAGGTTCTACGCGAGGGAGGCCAGGTACGCGGCGTCCGCTACCTCGACGGCGAGGGGGTCAGCCACACGGCGACGGCGACATGGCTGGTCGACGCCTCGGGCAACAAGAGCGCGCTCTACAAGGAAGCCGGTGGTGACCGGCACTACTCCGAGTTCTTCAAGAACATCGCGTTGTTCGGCTACTTCGAGGGCGGAAAGCGGCTGCCGGGCCCGGACGCCGGCAACATTCTCTGCGCCGCCTTCGACGAGGGCTGGATGTGGTACATCCCGCTGTCGGACACGCTGACCAGCGTGGGCGCGGTGGTCAGCCGCACCCAGGCCGACCAGCTACGCGGTGACCAGGAGGCGGCCCTGTGGGGTTTCGTCAACCGGACATCGGTCGTCCGCGAGATGATGTCCGACGCGACGCGGGTCACCGAGGGAATGTACGGTGAGCTGCGCACCCGCCGGGACTACTCGTACACCAACACCAGGTTCTGGGCACCCGGCATGGTCCTGGTCGGTGACGCGGCCTGCTTCATCGACCCGGTCTTCTCCACCGGTGTGCACCTGGCCACCTACGGCGCGCTGCTCGCCGCCCGGTCGATCAACAGCGTGCTGGCCGGCGACCTCACCGAAGAACGCGCGTTCGGCGAATTCGACGGCAGATACCGCCGGGAGTACGGCGTTTTCCACGAGTTCCTCACCGCCTTCTACGACATGCAGGCGAACGAGGGCTCCTATTTCTGGAAGGCCCGGAAGGTCACCGAGGAGAACTCGACCGACCTGGAGGCATTCGTCACGCTGGTCGGCGGCGTGTACTCGAAGGAGGCCGCGCTCACCGGAAGAAGCGGCGAGTCCGCCACCCTGGCCGAACGGTTCAACCGCTCCGCGGCCGACCTCGCCGACGCGGCGGAGAAGACCGGCACCATGCAGACCGAGTCGGGTGAACGCATGTACCACCTGTTCGGCGCGCCCGTGGTCGCCGATGTCATGCAGGAGATGAACCAGATCCAGGCACGCGGCCTCCGCGGCGAGGCGACCAGGGAATCACCGATCCTCAAAGGCGGTCTCGTTCCCTCCAGAAGCGGCCTGCGCTGGGCCGAGGCCGCGCGCTGAACCCGCGGGCTGGATCCGCGGGCTGAATCCGTGCGGATCACGGCGGAACTCACCGCGGCCCCAACCCTGGACGAGGCGATGGGAGGTACCCGCATGCGGGACGGAGATCTGCGCGGCCTGATCACTCTGGTGGTCGGCGCGGCCGGTGGGATCGGCGGTGCCGTCGTCGAACTGGCGGCCCGCGAGGGCGCCCGGGTGGTCGCGGCCGACCGCGACGAGCCGGCCGCGGCACGGCTGGCGGAGCGGCTCACCGGCCAGGGGCCGGCAGTCGTCGCCCACGGGGTCGACGTCACCGACGAGGCGTCGGTGACCGCGCTCGTCGACAGCGTGGAGGCCGAACTAGGGCCGATCGACGCGCTCGTCAACTGTGCCGGGATGGTGCGCGTCGCCGACGTCGCGGCGACCACGGTCGCGGACTGGCGGACGATGCTGGAGGTGAACGCGACCGGGGTGTTCCTGGCCAGCCGGGCGGTCAGCGCCCGGCTGGCCTCACGACGGCGCGGGAGCATCGTCACCGTCGCCTCGGACGCGGCCGGCGTCCCACGCAGCGGGATGGCGGCGTACGCCGCCGCGAAAGCCGCGGCCACGCATCTCACCCACTGCCTCGCGCTGGAACTCGCCCCCGCCGGGGTGCGCTGCAACGTGGTCTGCCCCGGCGTGACGGACACTCCTCTGGCGCGGGCCGCCTGGCCGGGCCCGGACGGTCTCACCCGGGCGGCCGCCGCGACCCCGGAGCGGTTCCGCAACGCGATCCCACTCGGCCGGGCCGCGCGGCCCGGCGACGTCGCCGAAGCCGTCGTGTTCCTGCTGTCCGACCGCGCCCGGCACATCACCGGGCACAGCCTCTACGTCGACGGCGGTGCCGCGCTGCGCGGCTGAGGAGACACCACAGACCTCAGCGCATCCCTCTTCCCACTCTCTTTCCTCTTCCTTTCCTCTTCCCACTCTCTTTTTCTCGGTCCCTTTCCACCCAGATCGCTCACGTGTCCAGCAAAGCGGGCTGCCCGCACCGAGGAGGACAGTCACATGGCCCTTCCGCCCGTGCCGGACTATCCGATGCCGTCACCGAACCAGCTGCCGCCGAGCCGGGTCGACTGGCGCTGCACGCCGACCAGGGCCGCGCTCCTCGTCCACGACATGCAGGCTCACTACCTGGCGCCCTACCCGGAGACGGCCTCACCGAGACGGGAGCTGATCGCGAACACGGCTTCCCTGTGCCACGCGGCCCGCACCGCCGGAATCCCGGTGTTCTGGAGCGTGGCACGGCCCGCCGCCGACCGGGCCGAACGCGGCCTGCTCTGGGACTTCTGGGGCGCCGGCATGGCCGGCGACGGCGCGCGCCTCGTCGACCCGCTGGTCCCCTCCGCAGACGAGGGCACCATCGTCAAACACCGCTACAGCGCGTTTCACCGGACCAACCTGCTTCAGCGGCTCGCGGCGGCCGGACGTGACCAGCTGGTGATCTGCGGCGTGTACGCGCACATCGGCGTCTACGCGACGGCATGCGATGCCTTCATGTCCGACATCGCCCCGTTCCTCGTGGCGGACGCGGTCGCCGCGTTCAACCCGGACCAGCATCTCGGCGCGCTCCGGCTCGCCGCCGGCCAGTGCGCCGCGGTGCTGACCACCACGCAGATCCTGACCAGCTGGTCCTGAACAGCTTGTCCACCCCCAGGCCGATGCCGCCCAGGCGGTTCAGGGGTCAGCGGACGAGGCCGACGTGCAACAACGATATTGGGAGGGACGATAATGACCTCGGAAGACCAGATGCCAGCGACCGACGAGGACCGGCCAGACCGGGCGGACCCAGACCAGGCGATGGCGGCGTGGAAGGTCCTGGGGCCGCTCATGGACCTGGTGACCCCGATGGCGCTTCGTGTCGCCGCGACGCTGCGGCTCGCGGACTTCATGCCGGATGACGGTGCCGCCGACGGCGCCGCCCTGGAGGACCTGGCCGAACGCGTCGAAGCCGACCCGAACGCGCTGGCCCGCGTGCTGCGCCACCTGACCCAGCGCGGGATCTTCACGGAGCCAAGCCCGGGGAGGTTCGCGGCCAGCCCTGCCGCCGCACTGTTGCGGACCGGTGCGCTGGGGACCGCCTGGTTGGACCTGACGGGCTTCGGTGGCCAGATGGATCTGGCGTTCACCGGCCTCCTGCACACGGTGCGCACCGGCGAGCCGGCCTGGGAGCAGGTCTTCGGCCAGCCGTTCTGGCCCTACCTCGACGCCAATCCCGCGATCAGGGCCTCCTTCGACGCGCTCATGGCGATCGAGGCCGGCAACACCGCCGTGGCGACGGGCTTCGACTGGTCGACGGTCTCGCACGTGGCCGACATCGGCGGTGGGACCGGCACGCTGATCGCCGAGGTGCTGCGCCACAACCCGCATCTGCGCGGCACCCTGGCCGACCTGCCGAAGACCGCGGCCCGCGCCCGGGAATACCTGGCCGGCCTCGGCCTGGACGACCGCTGCGAGGTCATCGGCCAGAGCTTCTTCGACCCGCTGCCCGCTGGCCGGGACGTCTACCTGCTCACCCGCGTCATCCACGACTGGGACGACGCCGCCGCGAGCGCGATCCTGCGCCGCTGCGCGGAGGCCGCGGGCACAGCCGGCCGGGTGCTGATCATCGAATCCGCCCCCAACCACGACCCCGCCGGATTCGCGGAGATGGACCTGCGCATGCTCGTCCTCGCGGGCGGTCGTGAGCGCACCCTCGACGACTACTCCGCCCTCGCCACCGACACCGGCCTCCGCATCAACAAGATCCACGACCAGGTAGAGCGTTACATCATCATCGAGTGCGTCCCGGCCTAGCCGCCGCCTACGCAGGCCAGCCGCGTTCCGCGGAACGCGAGCGACGATGCCGGGCCCGATGTCCCGGGCGGGACGCCGGTCAGGCGGATGCCCGGCGTCCCTCGCGGACGTCGCCTGTGGGCAGCGGGGCCCCTTCGCGGGAAAGGCTATCGGGGAGCCGGGGTGTCGTGTTCGTGG
>NZ_CDWWEW010000228.1:0-1022 GCF_977966315.1 Frankia sp. CeRuru1 | reverse complement strand
TGGTGCGGCTCCAGGTCGTCCCAGGCGGGCAGCGGGTCGTCGAACCGTTGCCAGGCGGTGGGGCCCGCGGCGAGTTCGGCGTCGGTGAGCAGGGCCGGGTCGAGGCGTCGGCGCGGTTCGTCGGGGTCCAGGCCGACGCCGATGAAGACCAGCTCCTGGCCGGCGGTGTGGCCGGTGAGCAGTTCGCCGGGTTCGATGGTCATGTTCGGCCCGGCCTGGGACCAGACGGCCAGGGTGTGCGGACGGCTGGCGATATGGCAGAAACCCTTGCTGCGCAGCACACCCTCCCAGCCGGCCAGCGCGTCGGCCAGCCGGGCGGGATGGAAGGGACGGTCCGCGCGGTAGGTGACCGAGCGGATGCCGTACTCCTCGGTCTCGGGGGTGTGGTTGCCGGCCAGTTCCTCGACCCAGCCCGCCGACGTGGCCGCGGTGATCGGGTCGTAACGCTCGGTGTCGAGGACCTCCGCCAGGTCGATCACTCCATGGCCGGCGCGGACGAGCCGGGCGTTCGGGTTGAGCCTGCGTAGCAGCCCTTCGACGGTGGCGGCCTGCTCGGAGGTGGCCAGGTCCGTCTTGCTCAATACCAGCACGTCGGCGAACTCGACCTGGTCGATCAACAGGTCGGAGATGCCGCGTTCGTCGTCCTCGTCAGCCTCGAGGGAGCGTTCGGCGAGGTAGTCGCCGCGCTCGAGCTCGGTCAGGAAGGTCGAGGCGTCGACCACGGTGACCATGGTGTCGAGGCGGGCGTGGTCGGAGAGGCTGGTGCCGTCCTCGAACGTCCAGTCGAACGTCGCCGCGACCGGCATCGGCTCGGAGATGCCGGTCGACTCGATGAGGATGGTGTCGAAGCGGCCTTCGCGGGCCAGTGCGCCCACGCTGTCGAGCAGGTCCTCCCGCAGGGTGCAGCAGATGCAGCCGTTGGTCAGTTCGACCAGGCGTTCCCCGCCCCGGCCGGAGACCAGCGAGGCGTCGATGTTGACCTCGCTCATGTCGTTGACCACCACCGCGACCCGGCGTCCCTC
>NZ_CDWWEW010000227.1:0-8538 GCF_977966315.1 Frankia sp. CeRuru1 | reverse complement strand
CCCCTCGGGGCAGCGGGTCGAGTTCACCATCGGACACGACAAGGCTGACGCCCCTGCGAAGGACGGGGACGGCACCATGGTGCGTGGTCACGGTACGTGCATCGCATGTGACTCCGTGGCGGAGAACGCCTACATCCGCGCTCAAGCGAAGTCGGTCGGTTTGGGCCGTACGCTGATGACGATCGTAGCGGAAGGCAGCCGTCAGCGGGTATATCTCCCCCCCAGCGATGAACACCTGAAGGCTGCTGACGTCGAACGGCCCGACGACGTGCCCGATCAGCTCGTGACGACGCCAAACCACGACGTCGACCGCCTGCCGATGTATGGCATGCCGCGCTGGTCCGATGCGTTCACGAACCGCCAGATCGTAGCCCTGACCACCTTCAGCGACCTGGTCTCCGGCGCCCGGGTGAGGGTCATCGCGGACGGCGGCACCGAGGCGTACGCCGACGCCGTCGCCACCTACCTTGGCATCGCTGTGACACGAGGAACTGACCGCCAGACGTCTGTATCATCCTGGGACTCAAGCCCCAGCAAGGAACAGGTGCGTGGCGTCTTCGCGCGCCAGGCTATCCCGATGGCTTGGGACTTTGCCGAGACGAACCCCTTCGCAAAGTCCAGTGGAACCTGGACTGAAAGCGTCGACTGGGTTGCGAAGGTTCTTGAGCGGCTGCCTGCTGACGCTGGACAGCAGGGGGAGGTTAGGCAGGCCGATGCGGCGAGTCGCCAATACTCCTCTCTGCTCATCAGTACGGATCCGCCGTACTACGACAACATTGGCTACTCTGACCTCTCGGACTTCTTCTACGTCTGGCTGCGACGATCGCTCCGGTCGATCCATCCAGGCATCCTGGGGACGATGCTTGTCCCGAAGGCCGAGGAACTCGTCGCCAACCCGTACCGGCACGGCGGTAAGGAAGGTGCGCAGAAATTCTTCGAGAACGGCTTCCGGGCTGTCTTTGCACATGCACGTGAGACAGCCCTGGCGGACTATCCGATCGCGGTTTGGTACGCGTTCAAACAGAGCGAGTCTGACGATCATGGCGAGGCTTCCACCGGTTGGGAGACTCTGCTCGAAGGCATGATCCGGTCGGGCTGGGAGATCACCTCGACGTGGCCGAACCGTAGCGAGCTCGGCAACCGCATGATCGCCAGTGGCACCAACGCTTTGGCCTCCTCGATCGTGCTGTCGCTGCGTCCTCGTCTCGAGGGGGCTCCGACGACGGACCGGCGTGGGTTCATCGCGATGCTTGAGGCGGAGCTGCCGGAGGCGTTGCGGAAGTTGCAACAGGGGCAGATCGCGCCGGTGGACCTGCCGCAGGCCGCGATCGGGCCGGGGATGGCGGTGTTCAGCCGGTACAGCGCGGTCCTCGAGCCGGACGGCAAGAAGATGACTGTGCGCTCGGCGCTGGCGCGGATCAACGAAATTCTTGACGCGGTACTGGCCGAGCAGGAGGGCGACTTCGACGCGGCCTCTCGGTTCGCGATCGCGTGGTACCGCCAGCACGGCTATGGCATGGGCTTGTTCGGCGACGCTGACAACCTTGCCAGGGCGCGCAACACCAGCGTCGACGTCATGGAGCGGGAGGGGATCCTGGCGAGCCGGGCTGGCAACGTGCAGATCCTGAGGCCCGCCGATCTGTCGTGGGATTACGACGTGCTCGAGGACAGCCACACCAGCAACTGGGAGATTCTCCACCATCTGATCGGCGTGCTGGAGCGGGACGGCATCACTCCGGCGGGTGACTTCCTCCAGGCGGCACTGAGCCGCCCGGACGGCGCAGTTAACGCTGACCTCATCAAGGAGCTCGCGCACCTTCTCTTCCGCATCGCGGAGGGCAATGGCTGGACGAAGGACGCTCTGAGCTTCAACAGCCTGGTGACGAGCTGGCCGGAGGTTCTGGAGGCCGCGCGCACCCGGAAGAATCCCACCAGGGCACAGGCCACGATCGACTTTGACGAGGACGAGTAGACATGGCGCTGAGCAACCGCGACCGCATCGACCGGATGTTCCAGGTCCTCGCCCCGGCGCTGGACGACTTCATCTCGTCGGTGATCGGACAGGCCGACCCGGCGCTGGGGGCTGAGTGGACGAAGCTGGTCCAGGCGAAGGACCTTAAGAACGGCGCCCTCGCGAGCAAGAGCTACGACCCGCTCGACCCGCAGGTCCAGTTCCGCCTGCTCACCGAGGGCAACATCACCGGCGGCTACAAGCAGGGCTGGTACCCGTTCAATCAGGCCGTCGGGCGCGTCGGCGAGACCTACGCCAGCGAGCTGCGCGAGGTGCGCAACGCGTGGGCGCACAACGGCTCGTTCAGCGACGACGATGCCTACCGCGCACTCGACACGGGCGAACGCCTGCTCAAGCTCATCGGCGCGAACGCCGAGACCGACGAGGTCCGCGGCATCCGGCTCAACCTGCGTCGGGTGACCGCCGATAAGGACGACAGGAAGGTCCTCAAGGCCGCGGTCGACAATCCCGAGGCTGCCGGGCTCAGGCCGTGGCGTGAGGTGCTCCAGCCCCACGACGACGTCGCGACCGGCAACTTCCACGCTTCCGAGTTCGCGGCCGACCTCTACAAAGTCGCCACCGGCGGCGAGGCCGACTCCGACTACGCCGACCCGGTCGAGTTCTTCAAGCGCACCTACCTTACCGAAGGTCTCCGCGACCTGATTGGCCGCGCCGTGCGGCGTCTTTCGGGTGACGACAACGCCTCGCCGGTGATCAATCTCCAGACGAACTTCGGCGGCGGCAAAACCCACTCGATGCTGTCGCTGTGGCACCTGGCCGCGGGACTTCCCGTGGGCGAGTTCCCGCAGGAGACCCAGGAACTGCTCACCGCCAACGGCTACCCCGGCACCGAGGTGAACCGGGTCGCGATCGTGGGCAACCACCTCAGCCCGTCCGGTGTCACCAAGGACGACGGCACCCACGTCAACACGATCTGGGGTGAGCTGGCCTGGCAGCTCGGCGGTGCCGAGGCGTACGCCATCGTCGCCACCGCGGACAGCAACCGCACCCACCCCGGCGAGGCGCTCCACACGCTGCTGGCGAAGTACGCGCCCGCCGTCATCCTGATCGACGAGTGGGTCGCCTACGCCCGCTCACTCGTCGGCCGCGACGACCTCGCGGGCGGCACGTTCGACGACCAGTTCACCTTTGCCCAGTCGCTGACCGAGGCCGCGAAGGGCACCTCGGGCGTCCTGCTCGCGATCTCGATCCCGGCCTCTGAGAGCGCGGACGACTCGGAGATCGTGGCCGGGAACGCCGAGGAGGTCGGCGGCGTCAACGGTTTTGAAGCCTTGAAGCGGCTCCAGAACGTCGTGCGCCGGGTGGCTGATCAGTGGCGCCCGGCGTCGTCGGACGAGGCCTACCACATCGTCAAGCAGCGGCTGTTCAAGCAGCCTGACGCCGCCGCGCTCGCCTCGATCGGAGCGACCGCCAAGGCGTACGTGGAGCTGTACCGCAAGTACACCGATGACTTCCCGCGTGAGGCACGCGAGACGTTGTACGAGTACCGCATCAGGTGGACCTACCCGATCCACCCGGAGCTGTTCGACACCCTCTACGAGGAGTGGTCCTCGCTGGAGCGCTTCCAGCGCACCCGCGGTGTGCTGCGGCTGATGAGCACGGTGATCCACGCGCTCTGGACGGGCGAGGACGCGTCACCGCTGATCATGCCGGGTTCGATCCCGCTCGCCACCGCGAACGTGAACGCCGAGCTGACGCAGTACCTCCAGGACTCCTGGAAGGCGATCATCGATGCCGATGTCGACGGCCCGAACTCCGAGCCGGCACGCATCGACCAGGAGAAGCCGCTGTTCGGCCAGCGAGCGCTGACCAAGCGGCTCGCCCGCACGGTGTTCTTCGGCGCCGCCCCGACCATCGCACCCGGCTCGGTCCACAAGGGCATCGGTACCCAGCGGGTCTTCCTCGGCACCGCGATCCCCGGCGACGTCCCGGGCAACTTCCACGCCGCGCTGACCCAGCTCGGTGACCGGGCGACCTACTTCTACTCCGGATCCGGCAAGCACTGGTATGACCTCCAGCCCAACATCACCCGCACCGCCAAGGACCAGGCCGAGCGCCTCCACAAAGAGGACGTGTGGAAGGAGATCGTCACGCGGCTGCTCGGCCAGGGCCGCCTGAAGGGCGACTTCGCCGGCGTCCACGTCTGCCCGGAGAACGACGCCGACATCCCGGACACCGGTGAGGCGCGCCTCGTCATCCTGCACCCGAAGTTCGCCCACCTCCGGGACGCCGAAGCTCGCAAACGAAGCGTCGAGTCGGCCGCCAGGAACTTCGCGCAGAAGGCGACCGAGCAGCGCGGCAGCTCCAACCGGACCAACCGCAACATGCTCGTCTACCTCGCCCCCGACGAGGCCCGGCTGGGGGAGCTCGACGCCGCCACCCGCGACTACCTCGGCTGGAAGCACGTTCTCGACAACGAGGCCGACCTCGACCTGACCCAGAACCAGAAGAAGCAGGCCGCGCAGCGCCAGGCCCAGGCCGACCAGACCGTCACGGCCAGGCTCCTGCAGACCTTCACCTGGGCGCTCGTCCCGGCCCAGCCGGACCCGAGCGCGCCGTTCGTCATCCGGGAGGCCAAGGCCGACGGGCAGTCCACCTCGCTCGCCGAGCGGGTGTCCCGCCGCCTCGGCAACGACGGCGACCTCTCGACGAGGCAGGCCGCGGCGACGATCCGCCTGGCGATCAGCAAGGTCCCGCAGATCTGGAAGGACGGCCATGTCTCGCTCGGCGCTCTGTGGGCGCTCTACAGCCAGTACCCCTACATGCCCCGCCTGCGCGACAGGACGGTTCTCAACGAGGGCATCATCGACCTGCCGATGATCTGGCAGACCGATGCCTTCGCGCTCGCCGCCGGCTATGACGACTCCGCCGGCCGCTACCTCGGACTTTGGACACCCGAGGACAAGGGCGCCGCACCGGCGGCCACCGACTCGCTGCTCCTGGTGCGTCCCGACATCGCCGCCAAGCAGCGCGACGCCGAAGTCCCGGCGATGCCGGGCCTGACGGAGAGCCCGAGCGAGGACGACGCGAAGAAGCCCTTCAAGCCGGACCCCGACCACCCGGGCGTCTACCATCGCAAGGTCAAGACGCGGTTCTACGGCGTGAAGACTCTGAATTCCGACAAGATCGCCCTTGACTTCAAGAACGTCGCCGACGAGATCATCGCCAACCTCCGCCAGGACGGCACCGAGCTCGTCGTGAAGATCGAGATCGAAGCCACGAAGAGCACCGGCTTCGAGGAAGGCCAAGTCCGCACCGTCTCCGAGAACGCCGGGACCTTAAAGTTCGACCAGTCGGGCTTCGAGGAGAGCTGAACGGCAGACCAGCCTGTACCTGAGCAGCATCGAGATCGAGGGTCACCGCGCCTCTGCGCTCGACCCCGTCACCTGCCACCTACTCATCACTGCGAACTTTGGGGGCGCCACCGTGCCGGCGTGCCGAGCAGTTCTGTCGCCCGCCGGTGGATCGCAAGCTCTGTCTCTCTGTCTCCAGCTCGGCGATCCGGGCGCGGGGCGCACGGTTACAGAACCGGCTGTCCCGATCCTGGCCGGGGTGTTTCGTCGCGCATCAGATCCGATCGCCCAGTCCGAGCCGGGCCCGGCCGGCACACCGTAGGCTGCGAGGATCCCTGCGGCCGTCAGACTTCGAGTTCAGGCTTCAGGCCGTCCTCTTCGTCATCATCCGCGAGACCGAGGTATGCCAGGTATCGCGTCTGGACCTCCTCGAGGAGTTTCTCCGGGAGGGTGCCCGTCCAGTCCGTTAGGGCCGTTTTCAGGAGTGGCTGAGCATGAGGGACCCAGACCCAGCACTTCTTCGAGACGCCCCCCGACCCCGGCAGGCACCTTCACGCAGTACCGGGTTCTGCGGGAGACCTCTGACGACAGCGGCATCACTTGGACGAGCGGCCAAGCAGGGTCCGCGTTGCTCGAGCCAGAGATCACGAGCACCTGGCGTCGCGGATACAGCTTGCGGTCGTCGTTTGGTGGCATCGTTAGTGCGTTGTCGACAACCCAGTACAGGCCGCCGATGACCACGACGGCAGCTGGAACAGGCGTCACGGCTCCCCGATCAGACGGTTCGCCCGGGCACGTCCCGGCGCGAAGTCCGCGAGTTCTTGAACGATCTCTTCTTCGACGCCGTCGTCGTCGAACTGCTCAGGTAGGCCGCGGGCGACCGCGCGCAGTCTCGCGAGGGACCGGCCAACCTTCGGAACGGGCCGGACGACACCGAGATCGAGTACGACGCCCCGCATGCCGGTGTCCTGGGCCTCCCGCATCGGCGGCGTCTGGTAGCTGAGCTGCTTGAGCGACGATGCGGCGAGGTCGCCGAACTCGTCGACCACCGCGATCACGAACGCCTCGTCTTCCTGGGGGAGGTGAAGGTCGAGGTCGTCGAGGAGCGTCAACCGGACCTCCCGGCCGAACTCCCACCGGTCTTCCTTGCTCCCGATGACCTCGTCGGTGGCGAGTTCCCGCTCGACGTCCAACAAGGCGTGGTTAAATGGCCCGTAGTCCAGCCATTTCCACTCGACGCCGCTGACCGGGTCGTCGCCGGAGGCGACAGCGCGAAGGTCCGCGAAATACAGCAACTTCGCGAGCTTCATTTGAGTGATCGCATAGCCGCGATCCCGGGCAGCGCGAAGTACCGCCAGCACCGCGGCGCGCCGCCGGGCGCTGGGACTCATGGAGATATTCTCCGCCCGGGCCACAACCCGGAGTCTACGCAAGGCCACTACTCGGCGCTGTACAAGCTGCCCAGAGTATCCATTCTGGCCTAGATCTAGATCCGATCGCCCAGTCCGAGCCGTCCGTGCTCGTCCTGGGCACAGCGCCGGACCATCTGGTAGACCCCGGACAGCGTTATAGCGGTACCGCGGTCCGCGAGCCAGAGTGCCGGCAGCGAGGCGTGACGGTGGTTGCGGCGTATCCGGAGATAGCGGTTCAGGGAGAGCGCGGTCTGGGCGCCGATGCCCGTGTGCCGCTGCTTGTCACCCTTGCCCGTCACCAGCAGCCGCTCGCGGGTGAGGTCGACGTCATCGACGGCCAGCCCCGCGACCTCGGCGCGGTGGCCGCCGCAGTCGGCGAACACGCGGATCAGCGCCTCGTCGCGCCGGGACTGGAAGTCCTTCCCCTTGCAGACGGTGTCCAGAGCGGCGAGCTGCTCAAGTTCCAGCAGGGGGACGACCTTCTCGCCGATCTTCGGGGGCTGTAGCTGATCCATCGGCGAGACATCGATCTCCTCCTCGCCGAGGAGCCACACGAAGAACTGCTGCAGGCTCCGGAACGCCTGGTTGACGCTGCCGTCGGACCGGCCGTTGGGGCATCGCGGGGTGCGCTCGGTCGCGAACGCGATGAGAAACCGTTCAATATGGCCGCGGCTGATCTCGTCGGCAGCGGTGGGGCGGTAGGTCGGCATGGTCTCCTCGCCGGCGTCGGCGGCAGTGCGGCGCGCGGCGCCGTCCACCCGGCCGGCGTCGGCGGCAGTGCCGCGAGCCAGTTGACGAACGCGACGCCCGTCTTGCGGTACGCGGTCCGGGTCTCGTGACTGCGTCCCGCGGTCGCGAGGCTCTGGTCCCATCCGTCGAGCAGGAGCCGTCAGACGGGATCTGCCCCTTTGATGATCTCAACCATAGCTGGCGAAATTACCATCTCGTGCACCGCAGCTTGACGGATCAGGCTGCAATTACTACGTTGCGTGCCTGGTCAGTGCTGCGATGTGCGCCCGGCAGGGATCGAACCTGCGACCTGGTGCTTAGAAGGCACGGAAAGCACCAGGTGTCCCAGCAGCTCGGCCTCGTCACGTTGTCCGTCGCGGTCTGCCTGCGTCCGCTGCCGTCCAGGATCGTTGCTACAGCGGTAGCTACACGATCAGGCGCGGCCGACCACTCAACTTCAAGATCTTTTTAGCTTCCACTTGGTTCTGCTGCCTTGGAGCGCAACAACTTCACGGCGGTGTCTCCGTACTGCCAGACCCCTGACTGCGCGACGGGAGCGACCGCCTTGCGGATCCAGTGGACAGACCCCTCCGTAACGCCGGCGCTCTAGGATGTAAGATCCCTTGCACGCTTGGTGGCCTCGCAGTAAATCTGCTGCGCTGGCCGGAATTTGCGTCGGGGGAAATGGATCTGATGATTGTTCCACAATTCATCTACTATGATCGCTCGCTAGTTGACGACTTTCTTGACATCCTCGATGGGGGGCGCTCCGATGAGGAAAATCGGCGCACACTTCATACTGAAGAACGCGCTCCAGGATCAGGTGAGGACGCCGATGGCACATCTCGTTCTCATATAGAGAACGAGAATGAGCGAGTGGTCAGGCAGGTGCGCGCCTCCCGTTTCAATCGATTTATGGTTGCGGTTAACGAGAATGAGATGCTTCGAACGGTCGAAGGATTCGACGAACGTTCCTGGGAGACGCTTACACGGGGAGATCTTGTAAAGTTTGACGGAACGCTGCGGACGCCGACCATACGTCGTATCTTGGATAACATTGACTCTGTTCGGG
>NZ_CDWWEW010000226.1:0-8543 GCF_977966315.1 Frankia sp. CeRuru1 | reverse complement strand
CCCCATGCGTGCCGGCGCGGACGACGAGCGGCTCGCGGCTCTGTGGCGGGCGGCCGTGCGGGGCAAGAAGGCGGGGCACGGCATCGACGAACCGACCTTTCGGCAGCCGGACCGGCCGATGTCCGCGATCGGCGGATGACGGTGGCCCGGTCCGGGTCGCATGCCGGTGCCCCCGCGGGTTGGAGTGCCCTGGTGCTGGCCGGGGGTGGGGCGCGCCGGCTCGGCGGCCGGGACAAGACGGCGGTGCTGGTCGGCGGTTCCACCCTGCTCGACCGGGTGCTGTCCGCGGTGCCGGACGCCGAACGGGTGGTCATCGTCGGTCCCCGGCGCGACCTGGCCGTCGATCCGGTTCCGCCTGGTCGGGTGCGCTGGTGTCGGGAGGATCCGCCCGGCGGGGGACCGGTCGCGGCGATCGCCGCCGGCCTTGTCGAGATCACCACACCGTTCGTCGCCGTCCTCGCCGCCGACCTGCCGTTCCTGACCGGCCGGGAGATCGCGCTGCTGCGCCGCGGGGTCGAGGACCCCGCGGCGCAGGCCGCGCTGCTGGTCGACCCGGACGGCCGCCGGCAGTTTCTGGCCGCGGTGTGGCGGACGGCCTCGCTGTGGGCGGCGCTACCCGCGGATCCGATCGGGCGCCCGGTGCGCGGCCTGTTCGCCGACCGTCCGGTGACCGCGGTCCAGGCGGCCGCCCGGACCTGCCTCGACTGCGACGAACCGGCGGATGTGGCGCGGGCCCGCCGCTGGGCCGCGGTGGGCGAGCGTGGCCCGGCCCGGCACGATGGACCTATGACCTCCGCCGATGACCAGCAGCCTGATCACCAGTCGCGGTCCGAGCATCGGGCTTCGGTGGGCCCGCCGCCCCCGGAGGCCGGACGTCATCGCCCGCCGCCCGCCGCGGCCGTCGGTTCGGGTGCCGGCAACGTCCTGGACAAGAACCTCCTGGAGCGGGACGTCCTGGCGCAGTGGGTGTCGGACGTCTGCGCCGAGCTCGGCCTCGACGCGGCACGGATCGACGTGGGCGCCGTCCTCGATCTCGCGCGCGACGTCGCCCACGGGGTCGCGCGTCCCGCGGCGCCACTCACCGCGTTCCTGGTCGGTCTGGCCGCCGGCCGGAACGCGGGCGGTGCCCACGGTGAGGATGGCGAAGGCGAGGGTGCCGGCGAGGGCGAGGGGGGTACGGATGGTGAGCGGGAGGCCGCGGCGGCGCGCGCGGCGACGTCGGCCGTGCTCGGCCTCCTGGCGCGGGCGGGGACCGGGTCCGCTCAGCCCATCCGGCCCGGACCCGCCTCGTCGAGGTAGCCGCGCATGTCGATCGCCATGGTGTGCACCGCGTCCTGGTCCGGCTCCGCGTACTCCTCGCCACGCGCCGACGCCCGCGCATATCCGAAGGTCAGCCTCGGCAGTACCTGCGTCGGTGTGTCCATCCCGCCCTCCCAGCCAGGTTCGTCCCCGGCGAAGGCGGCAGGTCCGGAGGGCAGGTCGCCGGAGGTGGGGGAGGCCGTCACGACGACCCAGTCGATCACGCCGAGTATGATGATCGCGGCGAGCGCTGGCAGGGCCGCGACCGGGTTCCAGGCGGCCAGCCCCACCAGGACGAACACCGCGACCACCGTCAGTCCGCCGATGAGGTGCCGCCGCGCGGGACGAAGCGCGGGAACCTTACGACCATGCCGATAGTGCGCCATACCGACAGTGTGCCTGGGATGCCGCGTTCGGCCCGACCGTGGCCGCACCGCCCGAGTGCGGCCAGGGTGCCTCACCTGGGATGGTGTTTCACCCGACCCGGGGCCCGACCTGGGGCCCGACCTGGAGGAGGCGTGCGGCATGCCGGGGACGTTGGTTCGACCAGCGGGGGATCGGGGTATGCCGCACAGGCCGATCCGAGGCCGGGCAGCGGCGTCCACCTCGATGTCGGCGTTCGTGTTGCCCAGCAGGCGGATCATGACTTATTGTGACCGCCTTGACTCCTGCGGTCACCGAGTCGGGGTTCGGTGTGCCGGGGCGGCGTCGGGCACCCGGAGCATTCGACAGCGGAGGGTATGTACTTTCTCTCTTTTTAGCGAAGGTTGCGTATGTCGACCCCGTCCTGAGTCACACTTTTCGAAGGAAAGCAAAGGACCATGGCCCGGCGCCGCACCATGTGTTCAACCTCGCGAAGCTGGAGGTTCGCCGTGGAGGCTCGACGTCGGATGACACGTCCGCGCCGAAAGTCCGCCCCTGGCACCCTGCTGATGCTCAGCGTAATCGTCTCGGTGTTCCTCGCCGCCGCTGCCTGCGGCTCGCCGAGTTACGAATACGTAACCAACAAGAAGGACGGCGCGTTTGTGCGCGTCCCGACCGGGTGGAATCACCAGGAGATGCCCGGGCCTGCGCTTTTCGGGATCGACGCCCGCAACGTCAGCCCCGAGATGCTGCGCGGTCTCATGTCGCGGGAATGGGTCGTCGGCATCGACGCGGCCCAGCGGTTCGACAACACCCGGCTCCTCGTGCCGGACGCAACGCAGCCGAAGGGGTTCGTCCAGGTTCGCCACCTGCTCCCGGAGGAGGCCAACGCGGTCTCCACCAACGATCTGCGCAACTTCGTCCTCTCCGTCGACGACGCGGTGGCCGCGCAGGAGCAGGCCGTGCGGCAGAATCCCTATGGTGCGCGGCTGACGCCGAACTTCCTGCTACTCGCGGACGAGGTTGTGCACAAGAAGGACGGTGTGCACGGGGTGCACCTCGTTTACCAGGTGCAGACCCAGGCCGGACTGGTCACTATTGATCAGACGAGCCTGCTCGACAATGGTCAGCGAGTGCTCTACCAGCTGATCCTCGCGTGTTCGTCGCTGTGTTACGCCACGCATGGTCAGCAGATCGGCGATGTCGCCAAGTCCTTCACGATCGAGCCGACGGACCGAGGTCAGTAGCCATGGGCGTGAGAGACCAGGCAGGTGGGACCGCCGACGGCGGGGACCCGAAGCCGAATGCTGCCGGTCCGGCCGGTCCCGGCCCCGGTGGCACGGATACGGAGGCGGAACCGGCGAGCGCGACCGCCGGCAAGCCACGCCGCCGTCCCCTCGCCTTCTGGGACCGGGTGAAGTTCCTGCTCCTGCTCGGGGCGGTCTTCGTCTTCGTCGTGGCGGCCGACGTGTCCGGCAACCCGTTGATGACGTGGGCCGACTCGATCCGCATCCAGGCCAGGAACAGTTGGTGGATCCTGGCCCTGCTGGGCGTGGAACTGGTGCACCAGCTCCACATGTTCCTGGGCGAACGGTGGTCGGGCTACTACGTCTTCTGGACCGATCGGGTCTTCGGGCAGGCCGAGCGTCGGCTCCTGCGGCTCAACGACTGGAACCGGTACCGGGTCAGCCGTGCGCTGAAGTGGATCGTCGGGGCCGCGCTCGTCCTGTTCGTCTACGCCCGCCTGGCCGACACCTCGGTCTTCGACGCGATGGTGAACGCCCCCGGCGCGGTCTGGAAGGCCATCCCGGCGGTTCTGCAGATCGTCCTGCTCATGGTTCTCGTCGTCGGCCAGTTCGTCGTGATGTTCTGGTTCCTGTCCAAGGGCGGCGTCGACGTCTACTTCCCCGAGGACATCACCACCCGTTTCGCCGACGTGTGGGGGCAGGACCACGTCGTCAGCCGGGTGAAGGAGAACGTTTTCTACCTGGAACGGCCGGAGGAGATCGAGAGCCGGGGTGGTCATGTTCCCGGCGGCATCCTGCTCTGGGGGCCGCCGGGCACCGGCAAGACGCTCATCGCCGAGGCGGTCGCGGGAGAGACCGGGAAGCCCTTCGTGTTCGTCGACCCGGGTGCCTTCCAGGCGATGTTCATTGGGGTCGGCATCCTCAAGGTGAAATCGCTGTTCCGCAAGCTGCGCAAGCTCTCCCTGCGTTATGGCGGGGTGATCGTCTTCTTCGACGAGGCCGACACGCTGGGGAGCCGGGGTCAGCTCGCCGGGGGATTCGGCCGCGGGGCCGGAACCGGCGCCCGGTCGTGGTTCGCCCGTTCGGGGTCCCCCGGATCGGTGGGCGAGGCCGCTCCGGGGGACCTGTGCAACGGCCTGTCCTACCTGAGCGGGGCGGCCCGCGCGGAGATCACCCGTGAGCAGTTTGTGGTGGGCGGGGGCGGCGGCGGTGGTTTCGACGGCACCCTGCAGGCGCTGCTCACCGAGATGTCCGGCCTGAAGAAGCCGCGGGGCTTCCTCAACCGGGTGGTGCGCCGGACGTTGGGCATGCGGCCCAAGCCACCGCCCAAGTACCGCATCCTCGTCATGATGGCGACGAACATGCCGCAGTCGCTCGACGAGGCACTGCTGCGCCCCGGCCGCATCGACCGGCAGTACAAGGTGGGCTATCCCAGCAAGGAGGGCCGGATCCGCACCTTCGAGGGCTATCTGTCGAAGGTGTGCCACGAGCTCACGCCGGATCAGATCGACCGGCTGGCCATCATGAGCCCGGAGGCCACCGGGGCGACCATCAAGGACACCGTCAACGAGGCTCTGGTCCAGGCGGTGAAGGACGGCCGGGAGGTCATCACCTGGCAGGACATGCTCCGGGCCAGGGTGATCAAGGAATACGGCCTCGCCGACGACCACGAGCACATCGACCGGGAACGGCACAGCATCGCCCTGCACGAGGCGTGCCACGCCGTCGTCGCCTACCGGATGCAGCGCGGGCGGGTGATCGACCTCGCCACCATCGAACGCCGCGGCGGCGTCGGCGGGTTCGTGGCGCACGTCGCGGTCGAGGACCGCATGTTCATGTGGAAGTCCGAGATCGAGGTGCAGGTGATGGTCTCCCTCGCCTCGCTCGTCGGCGAACGGATGTTCTTCGAGGGGGACAATACCGTCGGTGTCGGCGGCGACCTGCGCAGCGCGACCCTGCTCGTGGCCAACTTCATCTCCTCGGCGGCGATGGGGGAGACTCTGGCCTCGCGCCTGTCCATGCTGGAACAGGAGATGGGTAACGCCTCCATCGACGCCGACCGGCCGTTCGGCGAGCAGGTCGAGGGCAAACTTCGGGAGCTCTACGCCCGTACCGAGAAGGTGCTCGCCGCGAACCGGCGGGAGATTCTGGCCCTCACCCACGCGCTGGAGACCCACAAGACGATCACCGGTGAGGATGTGGAGGCCATTATGGAGGGGCACCTCGGTCCCACCGTCGACGGCCGCCGTTACCACGAGCCCGACTTCCTTGCTGTCGCCGAAAGCTATCACTCCAACGCGGTCCAGGCTCATCGTGGGCAGACCCATGAGCTGCACACACTCCCCGACCTCGGCCGGGCGGCCGTCAGCCCCGCCGAGGCGGCACCCGCGGCCGGATCGGACTGAGCCGACCCGGGTCCGGACGTGTGCCCTTCACGGTCTTGCCCTTCACGGTCTTGGTTCGAAGGGAGCCGAAGGCGTACAACGCCGCGCCGATGGCCGCGCCCGCGGCCAGGAGCAACCCAGCGCGCGCGCCGAAGGCCTGGGCGACCCAGCCGGCGATCGGGCCGCCGACCGGCGTCGTGCCGAGGAACGCGACCGACCACAGCGCCATCACCCGCCCGCGCATCGCCGGGTCGGCCGAGAGCTGGACCGTGGCGTTCCCGGTCGAGATGAAGGCGACGCTCGTCGCGCCCAGCAGCACCATCGTCGCGATCTCGAGCGGCAGCGTCGGCGCGGCGGCGGCGAGCAGCAGGATGACACCGAAGGTCATCGCGGTCAGGCTCAGGGCCCGGGGCCCGATCCGGCGGCGGCGGGCGACCAGCAGGCCGCCGACGACCGCGCCCGCTCCCATGGCCGAGGTCATCAGGCTGTACGTGGCCGCGGTGCCCCCGAAGGTCTCCCGGGCCAGGAGCGGCAGCACGACCTGGAACTCGTAGGACAGCGTGCCGATCACCACCATCATGACCAACGGTACGCGCAGCGCCGGCGTGCGGCGCACGTAGGCGAAGCCGGCCCGCAGCTGCCCCGGCGCCCGGTGTATCGGCGGATGATCGTACAGCGCTGAGATGTCCAGGCGGTGCAGGGCGAACAGGACCGCGCCGAAGGAGGCCGCGTTGATGAGGAAACAGCCGGCGGTGCCCGCGAGCACGATGACGACGCCGGCGATCGCCGGGCCGACGATGCGCGCCGCGTTTATCGCGACCGAGTTCAGGGTGACCGCGTTCGGAAGGTGCTCCGGCCCGACCATCTCCTGGACAAAGCTCTGCCGGGCCGGGTTGTCGACGGCGTTGCACAGGCCGATGAGCGCGGCGGCCACCCCGACCATCCAGAGCTGGGCCGTACCGGTGAGGTCGAGGATGCCCAGAGCCAGCGCGGCGAGCCCGGAACCCACCTGTGTGCAGATCAGCAGGCGGCGCCGGTCCGTCCGGTCGGCGAGCAGACCGCCGTAGGGCCCGAAGAACAGCACCGGCAGGAACTGGGCGGCGGTGACGAGGCCGAGCGCCGTGCCGGAGGCGCCGAGCGAGAGGACCAGCCAGCCGAGGGCGATGGTCTGCATCCATGTCCCGCAGAGCGAAACGATCTGGCCGCCGAGGAAGAGCCGGAAGTTCGGCACCCGCAGGGCGGCGAACGTGCCACCTGCCGCCTTCGATGCCGAACCGGCTACCTTCTCCATCTGCAGGGTCATACGTGCACCTCCAGTGAGGGCAACGCCGGCCGGCAGATCGTTATTTCGCATCAGGTAAACATTTTCCTCCAGGGCGGGTTCTAGTAACAGAGTGGCTCTGATAGCCAGGAGTGGCCCTGGCGATACGGGCGGGGTGTCGGTTGGAGTTCACCGCATCGCGGCCCGCTATGCGAAGCGCCGGCTGCGACCCGAGGTCCGCGGGTTGCAGCCGGCGCGTGGCGGGCGGCTGCCATGGTCGCCGCCCGGTTACCGGGATCTTGTGTTATCGGGATCTTGTGTTATCGGGGATCCGGTGTTACCGGGGATCTTGTGCTACTGGAATCCCAGTACTAACGGGGGGATCCGGATGTTACAGGGGGATGTTGCCGTGCACGTTCTTGTCGGTGCGGGAACGGGTCAGTGCGTCGGCGAGGGCGGAGGCAACCGCGCCCCGGGTGGCGGCGGGGGTGACGACCGCGTCGACGACGCCGAGTTCCACGGCGCGGTCGATGCCACCGACGGTGCGGATGTGCTCCTCGGTCAGCTCCGCCAGGACGCTGGGGCGGCGCTGGGCCGGGACCTCGGCGAGCTTGCGGCGGTGCAGAATGCCGACGGCGGCCTCGGCGCCCATGACGGCGACCTGGGCGGTCGGCCAGGCGTACACGGCGGTCGCGCCCAGGCTGCTGGCGTTCATTGCGATGTACGCGCCGCCGTACGCCTTGCGGGTCACGACGGTGACGCGCGGCACGGTGCATTCGGAGAAGGCGTAGAGCAGCTTCGCTCCCCGCCGGACCACGCCTTCCCATTCCTGGCCCACACCCGGCAGGTAACCGGGCACGTCGACGAGCACGACCAGCGGAACACCGAAGGAGTCGCACATCCGGACGAACCGGGAGGCCTTCTCAGCCGAGGTCGCGTCAAGGCATCCACCACGGCGCAGCGGGTTGTTCGCGACCACCCCGACGGTACGCCCGCCGAGGCGCCCCAGCACCGTCACGATGTTCGGCGCCCACCTCGGGTGCAGCTCGACGGCCTCGCCCTCGTCGTCGAGCACCGCCTTCACGAGCGGACGCACGTCGTAGGCCCGCCGGGGATTGTCGGGCAGCAGTTCCCCGAGCTCGCGTCCGGTGACGGGGCCGATGTCGCGCTGATCGGCCAGCAGCACCGCGACCGCCCGGGTCCGCTCGACGGCCTCGTCCTCGGAGTCGCAGGTCACGTGCACGACGCCGCTGCGCCTGGAGTGCACGTCCGGCCCACCCAGGCTGTCGGCGGTGCATTCCTCACCGGTCACCGAACGCACCACGTCCGGGCCGGTGACGAACACCTTCGCCCCCGGGCCCATGATGACGATGTCGGTCAGGGCCGGCCCGTAGGCGGCCCCACCGGCGGCGGCCCCGAGCACGAGCGAGAGCTGCGGGATCCGGCCGGAGGCCCGCACCGTGGCGGCGAAGATCCGGCCGACTCCGTCAAGCGAGGCGACACCCTCCTGAAGCCGGGCGCCTCCCGAGTGCCAGATCCCGACGACCGGGCAGTTCATCCGGACGGCGGACTCGATGGCATGAACGATGCGGGCACAGCCGTCGCGCCCCATCGCGCCACCCTGTACCGTCGGGTCGGTCGCGAAGGCGACGATTTCGTTCCCGTCGACAAGCCCTTGCCCGGCAACGACTCCGGACGTGTCGCTGACCGCGAATAGCGACAGGGTGTCTGGATCGAAAAACCGGGCGAGCCGAGCCTGAGGCGTGCGGGGGTCGACTCGGTCGATCGTGGACAGACTCACCGTGCGTCTCCTTGCCTGAGCGGCGTCGGACTGCTTCGCAGGAGGTCGATACGCGACCACCTGTGGTATGCGCCGGCTTCCGCTGGGCACTCGGTCCGGCGATCATGACGCTCGCCGGAACGGCGGGCGGTGTCGCGGCGGTGGTGGGTAGCCGGCGCCGCGGCGGGTGACATCGGGTGGTGGTGGTG
>NZ_CDWWEW010000225.1:0-8675 GCF_977966315.1 Frankia sp. CeRuru1 | reverse complement strand
GACCTGGCGCAAGAGCAGCTACAGCGGCGGCAACGGCGGGAACTGCGTCGAGGTCGCCGAACTCCCCGACGGCGGACGCGCCCTCCGGCACTCCAAGCACCCCGACAGCGGCATCCTGTCCTTCACCGCGGCCGAGTGGGAAGCGTTCCTCGCCGGCGCCCGCGACGGAGAATTCAACTAGCCTGCCTGGACCGCCTCAAGCTGACGGCAGCCGCCAACGCTCGAAGCGGACCGGGGCTGCGGCCCAGCACGTGCTGCTCATCGCTGTCACACAGACCGCGCCGCCCTGCAGCCGGGGGCTGACCGAATCAACGGGGCATAGCCTCATCGCGCCGCCCACACTCTCAGCCGGGTCATGTTCGCTGTGCCTCGGCGCCGGACGCTCTCCCACAGGAGGGATTAACGTCGCCGGTGTACTCGCGGTCGACGAACCGGGCCAGGTTGAACGCGGCGTTGGCGTCATGGTCGTTCATCAGCCGGCAGGCCTCGCCACCCGGCTGGGGACCCGCCGCCAGCAGGTGGAGAAGGACAAGGCGCTGCTGGCCGCCTTCTGGCCCGGCTCGAAACCGGCCACCTGCTGGGGCCTCGCCCCGGACCTGGCCGCCGCAGTGTAGGACGGTCTGTAGCCGGGTGCTGACCGTGTCGCAAGGGTCTTGGCGTGATTGTCAGACCTGTGCGGCAGACTATCGCCCGTGGGGATCACGATTCGCGAGTTGCCGGGGGATCTTCGTGCCGCGTTGCTGGACGAGCGGGACAAGGGTGACAAGTGCGAGCGGCTGATCAAGGCGTACCTGGGGCCGACCCGGGGTGGACCGAGAGGTTCTCCGAGGTCTGGCAGTGGACGGCCTGGCCTGGCCGTGGCGGGGTGAGCGGCGTCGGGATCGACCTGGTCGCCGCGAACCGTGGCCAGAGCGGCTCCACCGTCTGCTCGCCGACTACGAGGTGCTGGTCCTCGCCGTCGTCGACAGCGGTACGTCGCCGAGAACTTCCAGCAGGCCATCTCCCGAGTCCGGTGAGATCAGAATCGGCGAGTCCGCCAGACTGCTCGGCTGCTGGAACGGGCTGGCCAGGAACTTCGGCCCCGAACACGGCGCGCCGGTGGCCCATGGCCCGGGCGCGGGCGTCCGGCACCCCGTCTTCGCGTGAGATCCCATCAAGGAGCCCTGTGAGCACCCTCGGTAGTTTCATCTGGTCGATCGCCGATCAGCTTCGGGGTCCTTACCGCCCCAACCAGTACGGCAACGTGATCCTCCCGCTCACGATCCTGCGCCGGCTCGACTGCGTCCTCGAGCCTGACCGGGAGGCGGTCCGCGAGCTCGCGCGGAAGTTCGACCATCCGAACCGGCTGAAGATCGAGGTGAAGAAGGCGACCGGCAGGCCGTTCTACAACACCTCCAACTACGGATTCAGCAACCTCCTGGCCGACGCCGACGGGCTGGCGGACAACCTGACCGACTACATCGACCGGTTCTCGGCGGACGTGGACGTGTTCGAGTACTTCGACTTCAAGAAGGAGATCCTCGCGCTGGAGAAGGCGGAGCTCCTGCGCGAGATCATCACCTCGTTCAAGGCGATCGACCTGCACCCCAAGGCGGTGTCGAACGCCGACATGGGCGATGCGTTCGAGTACATCATCCGCAAGTTCAACGAGGCCGCGAACGAGACCTCCGGCGACCACTACACCCCACGCGACGCGATCCGGCTGCTGGTCGACCTGCTCTTCGCGGAGAAGGACGCCGACCTGACCGAGGCCGGCATCGTCCGCACCCTCTACGACCCGACCGCGGGCACCGGTGGCATGCTCTCCCTGGCCGAGGAGCATCTGCTCGCGCAGAACCCGGACGCGAAGCTGAGCCTGTACGGCCAGGAGTATAATCCGCAGTCTTACGCGATCTGCAAGTCCGACCTCCTCGCCAAGGGCCACGACGCCACCAACATCGCCTTCGGCAACACGCTCACCGACGACGCGTTCAAGGGCAGGAAGTTCGACTTCTGCATGTCCAATCCGCCGTACGGCGTCGACTGGAAGCAGTACGCCAAGAAGGTCACCAAGGAGCGCGACGAGGCCGGTCCGTACGGCCGGTTCGCCCCTGGCCTGCCGGCGACCTCGGACGGGCAGATGCTCTTCCTGCTCCACCTGGCCCACAAGATGCGGGCGCCCAAGGACGGTGGCGGCCGGGTCGGGATCGTCATGAATGGCTCGCCGCTCTTCAACGGTGGCGCCGAGTCCGGCCCCTCCGAGATCCGCCGGTGGCTGCTGGAGAACGACCTGGTCGAGGCGATCGTCGCGCTGCCGACCAACATGTTCTTCAACACCGGCATCGCCACGTACATCTGGATCCTCGACAACACCAAGCACCCCGACGCCAGGGGTCTGGTCCAGCTCATCGACGGCACCTCGTTCTGGACCAAGATGCGCAAGAACCTCGGCTCCAAGGGCCGCGAGATCTCCGACACCGACCGTGAGAAGGTCGTCAGCCTGTACGTGGACTTCCTTGACGCCGACCCCGACTACTCCAAGGTGCTGAGCAACGACGAGTTCGGCTACTGGACCATCACCGTCGAGCGACCCCTGCTTGGCGAGGACGGCAAGCCGGTCGTCGACCGCAAGGGCCAGCGCAAGCCCGACCCGAAGAAGCGCGACACCGAGAACGTCCCCTTCACCTACGGCGGCTCGACCGCCGGCCGGGCAGGCAAGATCGACGCCATCAACGCCTACTTCGACGCCGAGGTGCGACCGCACGTCCCCGACGCCTGGATCGACTGGGCCAAGGTCAAGACCGGTTACGAGATCCCCTTCACCCGCCACTTCTACAAATACGTCCCACCCCGCCCCCTCGCCGAGATCGACGCCGACCTGGACAAGCAGATCGCCAAGATCCTCGACCTCCTGCGGGAGGTCGAGGGTGATCGCTGAGAGGCTCGACCTCGTCGACTCCGGTGTGTCCTGGCTCGGGAAGGTCCCGCCGCACTGGACCACAAAGCCACTGTGGTCCATGTTCGAACGCATCAAGGATGTGGACCATCCGGAAGAGCAGATGCTATCCGTCTTTCGCGAGTACGGCGTCGTGGCGAAGGACTCACGCGAAAACATCAACAAGACCGCCGAGAACCGCAGCATCTACCAGCTCGTCCACCCGGGCTGGCTGGTCGCCAACCGGATGAAGGCATGGCAAGGTTCGGTCGGTATCTCCTCGCTCCGCGGGATCGTTTCCGGTCACTACATCTGCTTCGCGCCGCGCCATAGTGAGGACGCCCGCTACCTCAACTGGCTCCTTCGCTCGACCACCTACACCAACGGCTACGCACTGCTCTCGCGCGGAGTGCGCATCGGTCAGGCCGAGATCGACAACGACGAGTTCCGGCTGATGCCGATCCTGCTCCCGTCGCTAGGGGAGCAGCGCGCCATCGCCGACTACCTCGACCGCGAGACCGCCCGCATCGACACGCTCATCGAGGAACAGCAGCGCCTGATCGAGATGCTCCGCGAGCGGCGCCGGGCAGTCGCTTTGCACGCGATCGATCAGCAGATCCATGCGGGCGCGACGACAGACAAACTAGGTCGCTCTACTCGAATCGGCAACGGGTCAACTCCGAGGCGTGAGACTGCCAGCTATTGGCGTGACGGAGAGTTCCCGTGGCTGAACAGTTCCGCTGTCAACGAGTCTCGTGTCACGCACGCCGACCAATTCGTGACCGACATCGCACTCTATGAATGTCACTTGCCAGTCGTTGCTCCAGGCTCGGTCTTGGTGGGTCTGACTGGCCAAGGAAAGACACGCGGAATGGCAACGCTTCTTGAGATCGAGGCGACGGTGAACCAGCACGTCGCGTACATAGCGCCTGATCGAGGCACATGGTTGCCGGAGTACCTCCTGTGGTCGCTCAGGGCGTCGTATGACGACCTCCGACGCTTGAGTGAAGAGAACGGCAGTACGAAGGGTGGGCTCACTTGCCAGGCGCTAAAGCAATATCGGCTTGCTGTACCACCCCTCGATGAGCAGCATCGCGTCGCAGCGTATCTTGACGATCAAGCGGCGAAGGTCGACATTCTCATTGCGGAGACCGAGCGGTTCATCGAACTCTCGAAGGAGCGGCGGGCGGCGCTGATCACGGCGGCGGTGACGGGGCAGGTCGACGTGCGGGAGATGGTCTGATGGCCGATCACAACGAGGTCGTCTTCGAGTCCGAGATCTGCGCGTACCTGGAGGCTCACGGGTGGCTGTACTCGGCGAACGACACCGGGTATGACCGTGAGCGGGCGCTTTTCCCCGCGGATGTGTTCGCCTGGTTGGAGGAGACTCAGCCGGCGGCGTACGGGAAGGCGCTGAGGGCGGCCGGGTCGGCGGCGAAGTTCCTCGATGTGCTGACCACGGTGCTCGACAGGCCGCTGGAACATGGTGGCGGGACGTTGAACATCCTGCGCAACGGGGTCGTCTACATCGGTGGCGGCCGGTTGAAGCTGGCGCAGTTCCGGCCGGAGACCAGCCTGAACGCGACGACGGTGGCGCAGTATGCGGCGATGCGGGTGCGGGTGATGCGGCAGGTGCGGTTCTCGACCGCCGATCAGCGCAGCATCGACCTGGTGTTTTTCGTCAACGGGCTGCCGGTGGCGACGGTGGAGTTGAAGACGGACTTCACCCAGTCGCTGGACGAGGCGATCCGCCAGTACCGTGAGGACCGGCGTCCGGTCACGAATGGCCGGCTGGAGCCGTTGCTGTCGTTCGGGCATCGGGCGCTGGTGCACTTCGCGGTCTCCAACGACCTGGCGGCGATGACCACCAGGTTGGAGGGCGAGAAGACGCACTTCCTGCCGTTCAACATCGGCCACGACGGCGGGGCGGGGAACCCGCCAGGTGCCGAGGGGCGGTCGGCGACGGCATACCTGTGGGAGCGGGTCTGGGAGAAGGACGCCTGGCTCACCATCATCGGGCGGCTGATGATCGTGGAGACCAGGGAGGAGTGGGACGTCGCGACGGGGATGTCGCTGCGGCGCACCAGCATGCTCTTCCCGCGGTTCCACCAGTGGGAGGCCGTGACGAACATCGTCGAGGCCGTGCGGGAGGAAGGCGTCGGCCACAGGTACCTGATCGAGCACTCGGCCGGGTCGGGGAAGACGAACACGATCGCCTGGACCGCGCACCGGCTGGCGCGGCTGCACGTGGACGACGGGAAGGTCTTCGACACGGTCATCGTCGTCGTGGACCGGACTGTGCTTGACGGGCAGCTTCAGGAGGCGATCCGGCAGATCGACGGGTCCGGCAGGATCGTGGCCACGATCAGCCCGGAGGATGTCCGCAAGGCCGGCGCGACGTCGAAGTCCGGGCTGCTGGCCGCCGCGCTCAGGAACGGCGAGCTGATCATCGCGGTGACGGTGCAGACGTTCCCGTTCGCGATGGACGAGATCCAGGCGGACAAGGGGCTGAAGGGCAGGAAGTTCGCCGTCATCGCCGACGAGGCGCACTCGTCGCAGTCCGGCAGGATCTCCTCCCAGCTGAAGGCCGTGCTCACCGCCGAGGAGATCAAGGACCTCGCCGACGGCGGCGAGGTCGCCCTGGAGTCGATCCTGGCGGCACGGATGAGCGAGCGGGCCGACTCGCCGAACATCTCCTACTTCGCGTTCACCGCGACCCCGAAGGCCAAGACGCTGGAGATGTTCGGGCGGAAGGGGCTGGACGGGAAGCCGGTCGAGTTCCACCTGTACTCGATGCGGCAGGCGATCGAGGAGGGGTACATCCTCGACGTGCTGCGTGGCTACCAGTCGTACGACACCGCGCTGAAGATCGCCGGGAAGGCCACCGCTGACAGCGAGGTCGAGGAAAGCACCGCGCGTAAAGGGCTGATGCGGTGGGTGAAGCTGCACCCGACCAACATCAGCCAGAAGGTCCAGATCATCGTCGAGCACTTCCATACCAACGTCGCCCACCTGCTGGAGGGCAGGGCGAAGGCGATGGTCGTCACCGACTCGCGCAAGGCCGCGGTGAAGTACAAGAAGGCGATCGACGCCTACATCGCTCGCCGGGCCGCGGAGGATCCGTCGTACGACTACCGCACCCTGGTCGCCTTCTCCGGGTCGGTGACGATGGACGAGAACGAGGTGTGGACCTCGGAGTGGGGGCCGACGCCGCCGGAGGACGTCGAGTTCACCGAGACCAACCTCAACCCAGGCGCCGGCTCGGACCTCGCCGCGGCGTTCAAGGGCGAGACCTACAAGATTATGCTGGTGGCCAACAAGTTCCAGACGGGCTTCGACCAGCCGCTGCTCTCGGCGATATATGTCGACAAGAAGCTCTCCGGGGTCACCGCCGTGCAGACGCTCTCCCGGCTCAACCGCACCCACCGCACCGCGGGCGGGGAGATCAAGCGCAAGACGTTCGTCCTCGACTTCGTGAACAAGCCCGACGACATCCGGACCGCGTTCGAGCCGTACTTCACAGGCGCGACCCTGGAGACCGAGACCGACCCGTACGTCGTCGCCCACCTCGCGGCCAAGATCGCCCAGGCCGGAATCTACACCGCCGACCAGGTGCGGGACGTCGCTGAGTTGTGGGTGAAGCGGAAGGGCAACAACGCGCTCTCGGCCGCGATCGCTCCGGCGAAGCACGAGTTCGCGAGCCGCTACGCCGCCGCGATCGAGGCCGATGACAAGGTCACGCTCAACACCCTCGACCTGTTCCGCAAGGACGTCTCCACCTACGTCCGGCTCTACGACTTCATGAGCCAGATCGTCGACTACGGCGACCCGCACATGGAGATGCTCTCCATCTTCCTCCGCCTCCTGGAGAAGGTCATCGCCGACTCCTCCTGGGCCGCAGAGGTCGACCTCTCCGACGTCGTCCTGGTCGGTGTCAAGCACGAGAAGCGGATCGCCGTCGACATCTCGCTGACCGGCGACGGCGAGCTCAAGGGAATCAGCGCTGCCGGAACCGGCACCCGCAAGGAGCCCAAGTACGTCGCCCTCCAGGTCGTGATCGACAAGATGAACGACCTCTTCGGCGCCGAGTCCTTCACCGAGTCCCAGGTCCGCGAGTTCGTCAACGGCCTGGTCCAGCGACTCCTCGCCCACCCCGAGCTCGTCAGGCAGACCCAGGTTAACTCGAAGAAGCAGTTCATGGACTCCGACGACTTCAAGGTCGCCGTCACCGAGGCCGTCCTCAACAACCAGGAAGCACACAACACCATGGCCGACTACTTCTTCAGCGATGGCCCTGGGATCAACAGTGTCATCCTTGCTCTCGCGGACGCCTTCTACGAGGTCGCCACTTCACAGGAGACCGACTGACAGAATGTCCGGTCAGGGGCGCTGTCGTGCCTCGGGAAATCGGCCTGCTCCGAGCCGCCGACATCAACCGGGTCAGGCGTCCAAAGCATAGGCATGGCGTTCGCGAGATGACCGAAAGCCACCTGCCGAGACCCGATCACCGGATCCCGGCCCTCTGCCTCCAGAGACCGTGACCAACCCTTCCCCGAACCCGGTCGCTCACCGCACCACCATAGCGGCGTTCCAGAGCCCATAGACGCGTGTTGCGCTACGCCGGATCCGCCAGCGCCCGTCGTGACGGCCACCGAACCCTTGGCGCGCTGTGCCGATCATGCGCGCCTGGCCAGTTACAGGGCGGCGGGCGTGGTGACGGATTCCTGCGGCGATGTTCGTGAAGCCGATCAAGCGCAGGATCGCGATCACGCCCTCAGATGGGTTGATGCGATATTGGTAGCGATTACCCAATTTCCTCAGCCCAGATGACCGCCCATTGATATAGGCCATGCATAGATCTACATCCGAGTGTGAACCTGAACTGCCCTTGAACTTCCTCGAGTTCAGGGTCTCCCGCCGTACACGTCTTTAGATAAGAAGGTGGCTCGACTGGCCACGCGACCCGCCGCCAGACAGTCGGAGTCGCGGCGTCGGCAGGGTCCAACTCTGCACAGTAGAGGACCCGGGCCGGGTACCCTGGCGAGGTCGTCAGGGCGACGCGGATCCTGCCTTCACTGCTGCAGGATGTGCCGTCCGGCACGGAGCCCGGAGAGCCCTTCCAGCCGTAGCTGCTAGTCGGCGTGATGCCAAGGCGGTAGAAAGAATTTCCGGCAAAGATTTCCTGGCATTCGATCGCCAGATCGGCTGTACCGGCATCCAACGTTGCCAGCGTAGCGCCCGAGGTCGGGCATGGCTCACCCAATGGCTGCTCGAGAGCCGCGCGGTAGACGTCGAGCCTGAGTATCTTGGCCTGGTCGAGTTCCTCACGGCTCACCCGGTTTGCCTCCCAGATGCCAGCCTCTTGACTGGGTCTCGTGGTCCCTGCGAGGCGTTTGCATGTGTAGTGGATTGCGGCACCCATCCAGGTGTCACCCACCTCCACATCCCTCATATCGCATTGGCGCCCGCCGAAGAATGCGGGCTTCTCGGGGTCTGTCTGGAAGTTGTTGACGTACACCTCTCCGCCGCTCCCGGCGGCAACCCAATCGCAGGAAGCCCACATCTGTACGGCCTCACCCGGCTTGCCAAGAATAACTTTCTCGCCCTGCGTGCATTGCTGGCCAATAATCGGATTAAATGCCGCAGCCAGAAAATCCTCGTCGCGAGGCATGGCTGGCACGGTCGAGCTCGGAGCGACGGACGGGCTGCTCTGCGAAGCAGTTGGACTCGGGGTGGCCGTAACTGTAGCTGATTCCACCCT
>NZ_CDWWEW010000224.1:0-8691 GCF_977966315.1 Frankia sp. CeRuru1 | reverse complement strand
GCCCCGTGCGGCCAGTCCCGGGTGACGTCGTCGATGGTGGCCGCGATGGCCGCGCGGCGAAGCCACAGGTCCAGCTGGTCGGTGTCGACGCAGGCGAGAATCCGCTCGCGGACCGCGCCAGGCACCGGCACGCCGCGGCTCTCCAGCACCAGCAGCACCGACCTCGCCTCGCCACGGGCCTCGCCAAGAGCCTCGCCACGGGCCTCAGCGCGGGCGTCGATCTCGTTGTAGCGCTCGTTGTGGTAACGCCCGGCCGAGGATCGTCGTCATGAGGAAGGCCTCCCATCGGGCCCGGGCTGCCTCGGGCAACCGACCCACTGTCACGTCATCATAAAAGATCTTCTTGCCTGGTTCCAACACGTCCAGCGCCGCCAGCAGCGCCGGGAACATCACGTCGATCTTGACATCGTCGAGGTGGCAGATCGCCGCGAGCAGCACCGGCGCCGGGCGGGCCGCCGCCAGCTCCGCGTCAGCGACCAGGGGCACGTCGGCAGCAGTAAAGAACCGGGGGTACAGCCGCACGCCGCTGCGGGTGTCCCCGGCGATCTGGTCGCGATACCAGCGGGCGACCGCCGGATCCGGGGTGAACACCACCAGCGAGGCCTTGACCTGGAACTCGGCCTCCAGGTGCCCGACATAGAGCTTCCAGGACCCCAGCTTGCGGAGGTCACGGCCACGCTGGACCTCGTAGACGGTGCCTCGCACCGGCCTGTCGTCCGGGTCGCAGTACAGGACCATCGCGTCGGCCTGGAAAGTGTGCGGGCGGACGTTGGGGTCGTACAGGCGCGCGTGGTCGAAGGCGGGGGCGTCGTCGCCGAGGAGCTCGGTCTGCACCCAGTCGGGCAGGGACGAGTCGAGCCGGAGCAGCTCGAGCGGCGTCTCGTGAGCGGAGGTGGGCATACCGCCACGATGCCCGATGGGTCCGACAGGTCTGGTTCGCAACCTGCACACCAGCGCCGTAAGGCGAGATGTCCACCTTCGTACCCGGGAGCAGGCCCAGCGCCTCGCGGATGAACTTGGGCAGCACGATCCGACCTACTTGATCGACAACAGCTTCCGTAGGAGAACGATACTAGTTTGATCCCATAGCCGTGAGCGTCGCCAACCGCCGTACGATACTCCTCCAGTGGGGGTGCACGATCGACGGCTGCGACGACTGGGTACCGACACCGGTCGAGTGCGCCCAGCCCTCTAGATTTCTGCGAGAGGTACCGCTTCCTGGGGATATTGGAGGGCACGGGCAATGGCGACCGTGGCGCGTGACCGGCTGGCGAGGATGCTGCGCGGCGACGCGGAGACCACGTTCAGCGTGGGACTGACAGCGAGTAGGGATGACCTGAGCCTCGAAGTCGAGGGCGTCGGGCCCGTGGCCTTTCCAGTCCGGCCCGAGCAGGCCCGCGAGCTGCTCGGCCTCGGCCAGCCCGCCCGGTTCGGCCGCGGCGAGGAGACGCTGACCGACCCGGGCGTCCGCGACACCTGGGAGATCCCGAAGCACCTCGTCCACGCCCAGTGGGACGACAAGGCACTCGACGTTCTTCTGACGACGGCAAAAGACGAGCTGGGCCTGCCGATCGCCGCCGAGCTGACGGCCGACCTCCATGCGCTCCTGGTGTACGAGCCGGGCCAGTTCTTCCGCGCCCATCAGGACAGCGAGAAGGACTACGCGATGATCGGCACTCTGGTGGTGGTACTACCCTCCAGCCACACCGGCGGCGAGCTCGTGGTGCGCCACCTCGACGAGAAGATGGCCTACCGGGGCTCGAAGACGGACCTGTCGCTGGTCGCCTTTTACGCCGACTGCCGGCACGAGGTCGCCGCGGTGCGGTCGGGGTACCGGATCGCGCTCACCTACAACCTCCTGCTGCGCGGGGACACCGCCCTGCCGGAGGGCGACGAGGGAGCAACCGCCGAGCTGGCCGGCTTCCTTCGCGAGCACTTCGGCACGCCCGTGGCCAGCCGCTACGGCAGAGGCGCGGCCGACCCACCGAACCGGCTCGTCTACCTCCTCGACCACGAGTACACCCCGCGCGCGCTGGGCTGGAGTGGGCTGAAGGGCGCCGACGCCGCTCGCGTGTCCCTGCTGCGGGCCGCGGCCGAACGGGCGGGGTACGAAACCGTGCTCGCGCTCGCCGATGTCAAGACGACGCACAACGCCTACGAGGTGAATGAAGACCTCGGGCACCGAGGAGGACGGTACTGGGACGACTACGACGAGGACGACGAGGACGACTACGACGAGGACGACTACGACGACTCGGGCGAGGACGACGTCGAGTACCAGGTCGAGGAGCTGCTTGTCTCCGAGGTCACGCTCACGCACTGGACCGGCCCGGAGGGCACCCGGCTGGAAGAGGTCTCGCTGGACGTGAGCGAGGACGAGGTGTGCGCATCCACCGGATCCGACGACCTCGAGCCCTACTCCTCGGAGTACGAGGGCTACATGGGCAACTGGGGCAACACGCTCGACCGCTGGTACCACCGGGCAGCAGTCGTCGTGTGGCCCCGCGAGCAGGCCTTCGCGAACCGCGCCGAGACCTCGCCGGCCTAGGCTCTTGACAAGCTCGCCGGAACGGCGGTGCTGTCACAACCAGCACGTCTGCATCGTGGCCATGCTAGAATTTTGGATCGCGCGACGCGACCACAGCCCCGACGATGCGCGGGCTCGCGCTTCGCAGGGCAACGAGGAGCAGGAGCGCCTCAGTCCTCCGAGTCGTCCGGGTTCGCCCATTCGAGTACGAACGGCAGAACAGACCTTGGGACGGTGAAGCCGGTCGCGAGCCCGACGGTCTCCTCGTCGTAGCTGGTCTCGAGGAGATCGTCGACTCCGTCGGGAATCAGGCCCCGGTCCTGGAACACCTGGACGATACGTCGCACCGGCCGGGTAAACCCACGGAGGCTGCGTTCCGCGTCGTACTCCGCTATTCGGTAGACATCTGCACGGCTGATGAATCCACCCAGCTCGGCGGCCCGCCGCACTACTCTCGCCTGCACCGGGGCCTCGCCGGACAGCCTATCCAGTACGGCTGCCACCGCATTGGCGGTCCAGCCGTCGCCGACCAGCCGTGCCTCGATCTGCTGGACCCGTTCGACGTTCTCCAGGGACGACTCGGAGACGACGACATCAAGGAGCGTCCGCGCCCGTTCGAGCAGAGCGTCGGGCTGCACCATGAAAAGCATGCGGCCCGTGACCGCCCTCATCTCGCGCACCAGTTCCGGCCGCGGCCCTCGGGGTGCCTCCCGTACCCGGCGCCACCAGTCCTCCTTGACGTCGCTGGTCACGAAGAGGGCGTCACAACCGCGCGTCTTCGCCTCGTCCAAGAGTTCGCACCAGACAAGGTAGTCCCCCACCGGGGCGTCTCCTGGCTTACCCTTGTCCTTATAGCCGGGCGGAACCTCGTCCCGAACACGCTGGTGGCCCTCGGCGATACGCTTCGCCAGCACGTCCGGGGCCGGCTCCTCCGCCACCTTCCCGGCAAGGATGCGGCCGAGGGCGATCACGACCGGGTCGCTCGCGGAGTCCTCCAGGTAACGCACACCATCCGCATCGAACTCCGCGACGCGCTCTATCGCCCCGTCGAATCCAGCGTCTATGTCGGTGCGCAGCTCCTCCGTCTCCTGGGGAGAGAGCGATCTGCCCTTCGCCCATTCGCTGAGCAGCTGCTCGGCCCGGGCTCGCAGTTTGTCCAGATCGGCGGTAAGCGCCGACGTACCCCGGGGATCGCGCAACACGCCGTCGCGCACCGACCAGAACTCGGCTTTTACCTGATAGGGGACCCAGAGACGGTCACCGAGATTGGCCAGCACCGCCAGGAGGCTGTCACGTGCCTCGGAGCTGTACCGATAGAGATTAATCAGCGTGTTCGCGTCCGGCACCACGAGGCCGGACGCGAACACGGAGCTGAAGTCGTCATCCGACGGAGTGCGATATGCTTCGAAGCTTTCGAACAATCCGCGCAGCGATTGTACCGTCGGCGGGCTCGGAGCCGCCGCGCCGATCTGTGTCATTCCGCGGTATCCCTCTCTCGCATCGCCCGGGCAGTGAGCTCCACCCCGAGCGTGGAATCGACGATCTTGCGGATGATGTCGGCCTTGCGCTCCTTCGACGCGAGCCGCACGCCGAGCCCGCCAGCCAAGCCCCGCAACGCGGCCACGGTCCCGATCGCCGCCACATACCTGGCCGCCTCGTCTCGACTGGACATCGCCATGATGGCGGTCCGCGTGGCCTCCACGTCCACGTCGGCACCGGGCGAGCGCCGACGTGGACGCTCAAACGCCTCGGCCGGCCCGGCCACCGGGGCGACCGAGAGCTCATCGGCGCCGCCCGGCACGCCGGCCGGCTGGACCGCTACGCCAGAGGCACGGATTACGGCCAGCTGAGCCCGCCCCTCCGTCAGATCACGTATCTGCGCCGGTTCCAGCCGCCCGACAAGTCGCGCCACCTGTTCAAGCACCAGGCTGGCGAGGCCAGCCGCGAAGTCAGACACGGTTGGACTCTCCGATCCTGCGGACTATCTCGGTCACCAGGGCACGCATCTCCGCAACGTTTTTTTCGGGAGCGCGGTCGGACAACACCAGGGGTAGACTCTCTCCGGCCGCATCCGCATAGAATCTGTGGTTCTCCCGAATCAGGGTACCAAATGCAGGTACCCCGGCGCGGGGCCTGTCGATGAAGTTCTGTTCGGCCAGGATCGGCCCTTTACCCTGGTAGCGGACCATCGTGAAGACGATACCGAGGATGACAGCGGAAACGCGGTCCTGAGGTCCCAGCGAACGAACTCGCTCCGCTGTCCCGTTGTAGGCTCCCTTGAAGTGATCAAAGCGGTCCATAAAATGTTCGATCGCCACGGTTGAAAGCTCGTCCGGCTTCGCCGGGATCACCACGAACTGGCTCGCGACGATGGCCGAGCGAGTCAGCATGCCAAAGCTCGGTGGGCAGTCGATCAAAACGAGCTCGTAGTCGCCGGACGGGATCTGTGTTAACGCGTCACGCAGCCGCCCGAACACGCGCAGTAAGTCTTTGCTGCTCCGGGCACCGATCTCCCGGTGCGCGGCAACCACCAGATCTTCCTCAACGTCGCTCAGTGTCAGATCAGACGCGATGATGTCGAGGCGTCCGTTGGCCCCGATGTAAAAGTTGGCCTTCGCGGGGGTGTCCACCAGTTCCAACGGGTCCCGGAGTTTCCCTCGCGGCCGCCACGACTGGAACCAGTGCTTGATCGTACGGTGCGGCTGAAGGTACTCGCGCCACTGCTCGGGGCGATAGAACGAAAGCGTCAGACTCGCCTGCGGATCAAGATCCACGAGTAGGACCCGCTTGCCGCGCCGAGCGATCTCGGCTCCGATGTTGGCCGTCAGGGTGGTTTTCCCGACGCCGCCCTTGTAATTCACCACCGAGACGACCTTCACCGTCCCCCCCCTTCGGCCTGTCGCCGCGCACCCCGTCCCACCGCACCGGCCTCACCAGCAGCTCAGACAGAGGCACAACCGACACCGGAACGCGATGGCGGTTCTTAGTATAACTACCTGCGCTTTGACCAACCGGAGAACCCGCTACCAGCCGGTCAGCGGTGGGCACCGCCGAACTGGAGACCGACCACGCCGACGATGACGAGGATCAGCGAGGCGATCTTCACCGCGTTCATCGACTCGCCGAAGACGGCCGCGCCAATGACGGCCATGGCCGCGGTGCCGGCCGCGGACCACACCGCGTAAGTGAAACCGATCTCCAGATGCTGCAATACTCGAGACACGAAAAAAAATGACAGTGGATAGCAGAAACAGACCATCAGGGTCGGCCAGAGTCGAGTGAACCCGCTGGTCTCCCGGAGCGCCAGCGTTCCAGTGATCTCCAGCACTATAGCGACGATAAACTGCACGGCGATGGCCATACCCGGACGATATCGGCGCGCCGGATAGCGGTCACCCCGGCCAGGGAGTTCAACCCGTTCGACTCGTCGATCGGGTGGCGGTCATCAGTAGCGGGGTGCCGGCCCCGTGCCGGGCACTCGCCTCGGCGAGCAAGGCGGCCAGCCAGCCCAACGCGCCCAACGTCCACTCGGCGAGGGCTCCCTGGAAGGTAACCCGGTCCGAGCAGGTCCCTGCCACAGTTCGTCGACGACGGCGGATTCCAGCACCGGATGGTCGTCGTTCGCCGGGGAGAACGAGTCATCCGAGAAGACGTGCTGGTCGAGTTTACGCAGCCAGTCAAGCATCGCGGGGGCGGCGGAACGGATGGCCGGGTCCTGCCCACCGTCCACCGTCACCCGCACCCGTGTGCTGTGCCGCGGGACGCAGTCGGCGAACCAGCCGGCGTCCTGCAACAGACTTCCCACGGCGGGTGTCCGTAGGCGGCACGGGACGGCGACGCCCCGGCGACGGCCGGCCGGTCCTGCCCAGCGTCGTTCATCCCCCACAGGCCGCCGGAGGCGTGAGGATGCGACGAAGGGATCCCGCTCACGGGTGCACCGCCAGCTCGCTGTACAGGGAGACGAACAGGGTGCCGGCGGGCCCGGCCGCGTCACCCTCGTGTACTACCGCCGGCACCTGATGTTCCGACCCTTCGTGACGAGTTTGTTCGGGTCGTCGGGCACGCCGACCAGATCCACGTCGATGACGCTACGCCACCCCGTCAGCCTGCTACTCCTGCAGTGGCCCCGCCCGGTCGCCCGGTTCCCGGCGCCACCGCCGGACTTCACCGTCGACCGGCCCACCGTGCCGACGTTCCGCCACGTGCCGTCGCTGTAGTACTCCTGCGGTTGGACGGTGACGACCGCCCTGGTGACGTCGCAGTCGATGTTGACCCACCAGCCGTGTCCGGACGCCTCGTGAGCGGAACTGGAGACGTGTACGTAGTCGCCCCTGGTCTCAAAATAACACACCCGCGCGGATTTCGTGGTACCGGCTGGGGAACTCCTGTCCCGCAGGCCATCCGCGCCGGCCGCGGCGGCGACCGCGGAACCCGGGGCGGGCGCGGGTACCGGCCCCGTCGACGCCGTCGGCCCCGCGGTCGCCGCGGTCGCCGCGGTCGCCGAGATCTGCGACGTTCCGGTCAGCACGGTGCTCGCAATGCAGGATCCCACGGCGAGCCTACGAAGAGAGTGACGCACAAGCGCACCTCCGAATCGGGTCGGGCAGCGGAAAGAAAACCGCGTGCCCGGGGCGGAAATTGACGACACGCACGGCACCGGTCCCACCGGTCCCATTCGGTTCCGGGCGTCATAAAAAATTGCATCGCCGCCATGCCACGTCAAGCAGGCGGCCGTCCACCCGACCCGTGTCGGACCCTACCGGTCGCCGACGGAAATCTTTTCCACATGGCAGGCGAAAACGACTCGCGCAGGCGTTTCTACTTCAGCCTGGCGGTAATCGTCTCGACGCCGCGCACGGCGCCGGTGGTGTCGCTGCCGCCGTGGGCGTAGAACGCTTACGGCCGGTCGGCCGACCGGCCGCGCTCCTGTCGGTCTGGAGCGATCCCGCTTCCGTGGACCGGGGGTGTGAGACAGCTACGCCGAGGCCCAGCGAGCAGGACGTTCCCGCTCGGATCACACCGGCGCCCACCAGCCGGGATACACCACATCCGGTTCCCCGGGCCGGTACATTACGGCCATCGTGTCCAACATGCGCGGTCCAGGCAATGCACCACGGCGGCTCGACCGGCCGCTCGGCGGCGTACACCGGGTCCCGGCGGTCCCGCTGTCTCTGCTGTCTCTGCTGTCTCCGACGCTCCCCGGCGAGGCACCCAGCCCGATGAGTACGCCCGCGCAGGGCGGCCGCCATCCCGTCAGCGCGTCCGGCCGCCCGCCGGCAGCCGCCCCGCAGGCCGGCTCCACCTGACGGACCGAACGATCCGTGTTGCTCTTCATCCCGCTGGCCCTGTGCGCCGCGTTCCTGCTCGCGTCGTCCGCGGCTCTGCAACAACGCGCCGCCGGACGCAGCCGGTTCGCCGCCCGTGACGACCGGGCGCACGCGCTGCCCGGGATGGGGCATCTGGTCGACCTGGCACGCGAGCCTATGTGGCTGCTGGGCTGGCTGACGAACGTCGCCGGGTTCTTCACCCAGGCGCTCGCCCTGCACCTTGGTTCCCTCGCCGAGGTGCAGCCCCTCATGGTCACCCAGTTACTGTTCGCGCTCCCGCTGGGCCTGGCCCGCACCCATCTGCGGATGGCGCGGGGAGCATGGTGGGCGGCGGCATCGATCTGCGTAGGCCTCGCGCTGCTCCTCACGGTCCAGGGACGCCTCCCCGCCCATGCGCCCCTGGACGAATACCGGCTGGTGCTGACCATCCTCGCGATCATTGCCCTCGCGGCGACACTGACGGTGTTCTCCCGCGGCCGGCGACCAGCGATGCGTGCGGCGATGCTCGGAGTCGGCGCCGGGCTGTTCTTCGCGCTGAGCGCCCTGCTGATGAAGCAGGCCACCGACGAGACCCTGAACGAGGGGATCGGTACCACCGCGACCCACTGGTTCGCCTACGCCCTGGGCGGAGTCACGATAGCCAGCCTCGTACTCGGGCAGATGGCGTTCGCCGTGGGTCCGCTCGCACCGACCGTCACCGCCATGAACATCACCAATCCGACGGTCTCCTACGCCCTCGCCGTGCTCGTCTTCGGGGTACCCGCCCCGGACACCCCCGGGGTTATCACGGGTGTCACGGTGGCGGCCCTG
Organism: Frankia sp. CeRuru1; assembly: GCF_977966315.1. Classification (NCBI taxonomy): domain Bacteria; kingdom Bacillati; phylum Actinomycetota; class Actinomycetes; order Frankiales; family Frankiaceae; genus Frankia; species Frankia sp. CeRuru1. The sequence goes on along the minus strand of NZ_CDWWEW010000224.1, from coordinate 27 downwards.
CTGGTCGTGGGCGGGGTCGTCCTGCTC
>NZ_CDWWEW010000223.1:3891-8996 GCF_977966315.1 Frankia sp. CeRuru1 | reverse complement strand
GGCCCCGCCGGCCCCGCCGGCCCCGCCAGCCCCGCCAGGCAGCCGCCGCAGCGCGTCGTTGCGGTCCCGGTCGCCGTCGATGCTCACCGAGACGGCGAAGGGATACTCGGCGAAGAGGCGGGCGTCCTCGGGACGCAGCACGGTCAGGTTCGTGGTCAGGGAGAACCGCACCCGCCGCCCGGCGGCCGCGGCCGCCCGCGCCGCGTAGACGGTGACCTCATGGACGAGGTCCGCGGCGAGCAGCGGCTCGCCGCCCATGAACCCCACGACGACGTCGGCGCCCGGCCGCGACTCGGCGAGGAGGCGGTCGACCGCCGCGAAGGCGACCCCGCGCGGCATCGCCCGGGCCGCACCGCCGAACCGCCCCTCGTCGGCGTAGCAGTAGGCGCACGACATGTTGCACGCCTGCATGACGTTCAGCGACAGGGCGGACAGCGGTGGCGGGTCGATCGGACGCCCGTCGATGCGCCGGGGCGTGGACGGCTCCAGCCCCAGGTCGGCGCGCAGTCCGGGATCGAGCTCGATCGCCCCGCCCGAGCCCAGCCAGGTCTCCACTCGCCGCGCGACGTCCTCGGGCAGGTCGTAGACCCGGCTGCCGTCCGTCACGAACAGGTGCGCACCCCGTGCGCTGCGGAACAGGCGGACCTCGGCGGCGGGATCCGGCGCGCCGCCCGAGACGGCGGCCCGCTCTCCTTCCGCCGGCCGCGGTTCCCAGCCCGGCGGGCGGCGACCGATCTGCAGCAGGACCGTCACGTGCCGGACTCGATGTCCCGCCGCAGCGCGGCGCTCCAGGCGAGAAGAAGATCGTACTGCCGCCGGGTGATGTGCATCGGATGGCGGTCGGAGCCGCGCATCAGCGCCGGCATGCGACGGTCGTAGTAACGCTCCCTGGTCGCCGGCTCGCGCACGACCGCGGGGAGCAGCTCGGGCCGCTCCCGCAACAGGTCCTCGAGCACCTCCAGCGCCAGGAACCGGCGGTGGCGCGCCCGGCCCGCCTCGGTCAGCGGAAGCGGGTGGCCGGTCACCGGCTCGGCCGCCGGGAACGCCAGGTCCCGGACCGACTCGACCGGCTCCCGCCGGCTCCGCGCGATCGCGGCGTTCTCGAACCGGGCCCGGTCGTTCTGGGCGTCGATGTTGACCGCGCCGACCGTCTCGAAGATCCGCTCGAACAGGTCGCGGACCTCCAGCGTGGTGCGGGCCGCGTCCGCCACGTAGGCGGGCTCGCGGACGTCGGCGCGCCGGACCCGGTCGGTCAGGCCGTCCGCGGCCGAGGTGAACGGCCGCCGGTCGGGTGCGAAGTCCGGCGGCCCGACGACGATCCGGGCCGTCGCGGTGAGTCCCCCCGGCAGGACGACCCGCACCGTGCCGTCGCAGACGTCGTCGACGAGCCCGAGGCTGGCGCTGTTCTCGGCGCCCGCGAACAGGCCACCCGGGTTGGTGCGCGGGTCGTCGCCGGTCAGCGCGAAGCCGCTCCACGTCGACTGCGGGTTGAGGATGAGCCGGTCCGCGGGCAGGGCGTAGACGCTCGTCTGCGCCGGGAGGTCCGTCGGGCCGTACACCGCGCCGACGGCCGGGGTGAACCGCAGCCGCAGCTCCGGCAGCTCGGTGTTCGGCCGGGTCAGCTGCACGCTGCCCAGCGGGACGCGGCTGCCGACGGGCACCAGCGGCGTCGCGGCGCCCTCGGGGGAGCGCCCGTCGAGCGGGCGCCGCCCGGTGTCGTCGCCGGCGATGCTCACCTTCGCGGCGATCCGGTCGTCGTCGACCTGCGTGTAGTGATGCGGCTTGAGGTTGGCGACCTCCACCTCCCACCGCACCTGGGAGAGACTGAGACCGAAGGCCGCCAGGACATCGGGGGTGATCGGCCCCTCGTGCGTCACCCCGTCGGTCGTCCACGCGCCGTGCAGCTCGAAGAACGGGCACACCGGGCGGAATCCCGCGGCGTCCTTGAACGTCACCGTCGCCGGCAGCCGGGTGGTGACCGTCCCGTCCTCGGCGACATCGAGGGTCTCGGCCGGCTGGACGATCGTGCGCCCGGTGCCCCGCGGCGACAGGTCGTTGGGGCCCCAGACGTAGTTGTCACAGGGGGTAGGCGACGGGCCCAACCGCCCGTAGGCAAGCGGCGGGTACAGCCACAATTGGTCGATCATTTAGATCTCCTGTTCTCCCGCACCCGCCAGGATGGCCGACGCCCCGAGGGAACGCCGGTCACCCGTGGATTCCCGCGTCATACCATGCGGGAATCCACCACCGTCGATCGCCGGCGTTCACCGGTATTTCCGTCGAACCCGACGGCGCGCCGTGCCTGTTTCGTCCCAAACGTCATCGCGTCCCAAACGTCGCCTCCCCCGAACGTCGCCGCCCCCCGAACGTCGCCGCCAAGCCGGGTGACCGATCCGGGCGACGGCTCGACGGTGATACGGCGAAACCGTTCGCCGTTACATCTATCACACCGGGTCCGTCATCTACCATCCTGAACCCGCCGCCGCGCGGTGAACTGTCGGACCCGAGACAACGCGGGATTCCGGCCGCCACCGGCCTTCCCGCCGGGCGAGGATCAACCGCTGGGCCAGCCGCCGACCAGACCGGGAGACGCAAGCGACAGTCGCGTCCGGGCCCCCGTCAATCCCGACGACTTCGAAATAGAACACCGGGCTCGGCGCGATGCACCTCACCCATCCCAGCAAACTCACTACCCATTCCAGCAACTCGCCGCAGGCCGGGCCGCCGGTCGCGGTCACGCCGAGAGCCGCTGCCGCGCGGCGGGGCCCGGGCGCCGCGCCTCGCCCGGCGTCTCGCCCGGCGTCTCGGCCGCCAGCTGGGCGAGCAGCTCCCGGTCCGCGGGCGTCGCGGGCGTCTGGAGCCAGATGGTGGACTCCGGGTCGTCACCCGGTCGCAGCACCGACAGCATCAGCGAGATGTCACCGAGCGGCGTGGCCGCGCTGACCGTGCGGCCCGTGAACACGCGCACGGACCGGCACTGCCACCAGGCACGCAGCTCGGGGCGCGCCTGTTCGAGCAGCTCCAGCACGGCACGGCCGCGCTGGTCGTCGGGATGATGACCGAGCTGGGCGCGGAACTGGGCGAGCAGGTCCTTGGCCACGTCCTCGGACCCGCCCATCCCGTCCCGGGTCCGGGGCTGCGCCACCAGCATCCACAGCAGGTTGCGCTGGGGCTCGGGCACGTCGGCGGGATCCCCCCACAGGACGGTGTAGGCGTCGTTCCAGGCGGTGACGTCGAAGCGCCGGTCGAGTAGCAACGCCGGACAGTTCGGCCAGTTGTCCAGCACCGAACGCAGCGCCTTGACGAGGGTGTGGTGGCGGTCCGCCGGCGGCGTGTGCAGGCCGGCGAGCGCCAGGGCGTGGCGACGACCGTCGTCGTCGAGCCGCAGGGCCCGAGCGACGGCCTCGAGGACCTGCCGGGACGCGGCGACCCGGCCTTGTTCCAGCCAGGTGTACCAGGCGAGGCCGAGGCCGGAGAGGGCGGCGACCTCCTCCCGGCGCAGCCCCGGGGTGCGGCGGCGAGGTGTGGCGGGCAACCCGACGTCCTCGGGTCGCAGGCGCTCACGGTGGGCACGAAGAAAGAATCCAAGCTCACGCTGGCGGGCGTCGTCGCTCATCGGTTCCAGTCGGATCGGGCGGCCTTGTCGACACCGCCGATCCGGCACATCCGGCACATCCAGCGGGCGGGACAGCATCGACACAGGGACACGCGGTCAGCAGGACTGCTACTATCCTCAGTCGCCAACAACGCCTAACAGCAGTCACCCATGTGATGGCTGAAATCCAGCCACCGCCGCCGGATCAGCGCAGGCCGAAACGGCCGAGCGGACCGTCCAACGCAAGAAGACACAGCCCCATGGTGGCATCGCCCGGCGGCCATGTCCGGCGCTTACCCGGAGAGATCGTGTCATTTACATGATCAAACAACGTCGGCATGAATTTCGATACCTGAAGCAACCTATCGATAACCGCAAGTAATAGACCTGCGATGATCGACTGGAATCCGGATCATCGAAAACACCGACTCGCGGAACGTGTTCATCCCTCCATGGCGCCCGCGGCCACCCCGATCATTCGATTACCCGGTCCGGCGCTCGGTCCAGCGCCGATCCGCGGCCGGACCCGCGCCCACGGCCCGTCCAGCCCGCATGCGGACCGTCCAGCAGTCCGTGCCGATAGGCGTAGAGGCCGGCGCGCAGCCGGTCCGGCTGGCCGATCTTGCGCATCGCACCGGTGAGGTACCGCTTGACCGTTGCCTCGGCCAGGGCGAGCTCGCAAGCGATCTCCGCGTTCGACAGGCCGCGGGCGAGCTGGCCGAGCACCGCGCGTTCCCGGGAGGTCAGCCCGAGGGCCTGCGGTGGCAGTTCGGCCTGGACCGGCGGCCCCGGCGGCCCCGGCACCCCCGTCGGCGGCGGCGCGGGCAGGAAGACCACGCCGCCGAGCGCGGCGATGGTGACCGCGTGGGCGAGGTCGGCAGGCGGAGTGTCCGGCAGCACCGCCCCCGACGCCCCGGTGGTGAGGATCTGGGTCAGTTCGGCGCAGGTAGCCAGCGGCCGCAACAGCAGGACGCGCGTGATGGGGATCCGGTCGGCCTCCGCGCGCAGCCGGCGCACCGCCGCGAGGTCGGTCGCGAGGTCCCCCGCGAGCCCGAGCAGCAGCACCCGGGGACGCGAGCGGCGGATCTGCGGCAGCGCGGCATCCAGCCGGTGGCTGCGGCCGACGACGTCGAGCCGGCAGATCGTCGAGAGCAGCAGGTGCAGCCCAGCCCCGGTCACCGGATGGGCGTGCAGCAGGAACACCGACACACCGCCGTCGATCTCTGTGGGCGTGAGATCCTTGGCGTACGCGGGACACTCGGGCTGCGCGGACGCCTCGGCGCGAACGGGAACCCCGGGACAGGCCGGAACCCTGACCCGCGGCGGACCCCCGGAGTACGCGGAGTACCCGGAGTACGCGGAGACCTCGGCGCGGACGGGAGGGGGCGAGGCGGCTCCGATCGTCATGACTCCGGGTCCTTACCACGAGGAGCGAACGCGGGACGGCGGTATCACCCCGCCGTCCCGCGTGCAGGGGGCTGACCCGACCGTAGGCACCTTCGGTTAGCTC
>NZ_CDWWEW010000223.1:0-3594 GCF_977966315.1 Frankia sp. CeRuru1 | reverse complement strand
GCCTCAGAGCGGACGGGTGATCAGCTCCCGGATCTGGTCGGTGACAGGTCCCAGGTCGTCCCGGCGGAGCAGGTTGATCCGGTTGCGGGTGATGTCCCCGCGGTGGACGAACTCGTAGAGATCCTGACGCTGCCCGAAGCTGTCCGCCGTGAGCTCCCAGGCCAGCCGGAACAGCCGCGACTTCTCCTCGACCGGGAGGTTCGCGCCCCGCATGTACCGGTCGAGGTAGGGCCGCAGGTCAGCGGCGGCGAGGTCACGCTCGCTGGGCTGCATGAGGACACCCGACGAGCCGATCCGCCGCACGATCTCCACTGCCCGGCCGGCGACCTGCGCCGACCACACGCGGCTCGCGTCGGTGTTACCCGGCGCGAGCAGGCCGCCGTCCGTCGTCTCGACCCGGGCCTCCCCCGCGTCGAGGAAGTACCCGACGAGGTCAACGTAGCTCGCCAGCTCCCCGAGGTCCTCCTGGACGTGACGCAGCCCCGAGGCTCCGATCGCGTCAGCGAGCAGCGTGCCGACGGCGAGCAGGGTCCGCAGCCGTTCCTGGTAGCGGATGTGGCCGGCGGCCGCGCTCCAGGCGTTGATCCGCCCGAGTCCGACCCGGGCGAGGTTGCCGTCGCGCAGCAGGAACACCCGGTCCCACGGAACCAGCACGTCGTCGAAGAACAGCATGGCGTCCTGCTCGTCGAACCGGGACGCGAGCGTGTGGGCGTGCCCGTACGGCCGGGCCCCCAGCGGCTCCCGACAGAGGATCTTCACACCTGGGGTGGCCAGCGGCAGGCCGAACCAGATCACGAACTGCTCGGCCTCGCGCTGCGCGAAGCTCGCCGAGAGGTACACGAGCACCTCGTGGGCCAGTGGGGCCAGCGTCGTGAGCTGCTTGGCGCCCCGGACGACGACGCCGTCGTCCCGCTCGGCGATGATGCGCAGCGCGAGGTCGGGATCGTCCACGGGGCTGGTGGTCCGGTCGATCTGCGGGTCACCCAGAGCGTGGCCGAGGACCAGGTCATTGGCCGCACAGTGCCGGTAGAAGGCCACCGCGTTGGCACCGAAGCCGGCCTGGTTGCGCTCCAGATGGTCCCGGAAGTCGAGCAGGCCCACCGCCACGTTCGCCATGAACGACGGCGACCGGCCGTGCTGACCCCAGGACTCGCGCATCCACACGGCCGTGCTGCGCCGCCGGGCCCGCAGATCGTCCAGCGTGCGCGGCAGCTGGTAGGACCAGCCGACGCGGGTCCCCGCCTCGGGTTCGTGGACGGTGAGCACGTCGCGCAGATCCGGCTCGTGCTGCAGGTCGAACAGCCGGGCCAGCTCGTCGACGGCGCCCCGGAAGGCCGGGTGCGTCGCCACGTTCGCGGCCTTCTCCCCGTCGAGCCACACCTCGCGGCCGTCGTTGAGGCTCGCCCGGTACCGCTCCCCGGTCATCAGCCCCTGCCCGGCAGGCGGCGGGATTCCCAGCGGCGGGTCGGCCGGGGGCTCGGCCGTCGCACCGGCGGGGTGGCCACCGGCGGGGTGGCCACCGGCGGGTCGGCCGGGATCGTCGACGGCGCCGGGACGACCGCTGTCGGTCACGAGGGTCATGGCCTGATCTCCGCTCTGTGGACAATATCGGTGGCGTCGGTGGCGTCGGTGGCGTCGGTGGCGTCGGTGGCGTCGGTGGCATCAGTGATGTCGGTGGCATCGGTGGCGGTCCAGACGCAGCCACGGTCGACCTGCCCCGGTCCGGCGACCGACCCGGCCACGACGGCCGGCTGGCCGGCCGGAGCGGGCACGGCCACGCCGGCTGACGGGACCGAGGGGTCGTCATGCAGCAGGCGGAAGGCCGGTTCGTATCCCTTGGCCCGGATGTTCGCCGAGAGGGCAGTGGTGCAGAACGAACAGGGGGAGGCCAGGGTGAGGGGCACGCCCCGGGCGCGGGCCTGCTCGCGGTAGTCCCAGATGCCACAGTGCGAGATGATCAGGGTCGCCCGCGTGGGCTCGTCGGTGTCGACCGCGTAACGGGAGGAGTAGAGATCCGCCTGGCGCGCGAGCCGGTGGACGACGTCGGCGGGCCGGCCGGTCGGCTCGGGCTCCACCTTGCCAAAGACCGAGGCGTTGGCCCTCGCCCAGTCGACGAGCTCCGCCTCGCCCCAGCGCGACACGATGAACCGTTCGATCAGTGCCTGCGCGCGGAAGAACACCCGCTGCCAGGCCGTCGGATCACGATCGTCAGGCGTCGGGAAGTCGGCGAAGATCTCGGCCTGGGTATGCAGCCAGTCGAGCAGACGCAGATCGGCGTGGTGTTCCAGCAGGAACGTCGTCATCCCCGACTCCGCCTCGAGCAGGCGCTGCTGCCACAGGGCTACGCGGTCGTCTCCGGTCATGTCGACGGCCGGAGCAGGGGGAAACGACCCGGACGCCGTCGCTCGCGGGGATGCGCCGGGCGGCTCGAGGTGGGCGTGGGGACGGGTGCCGAGGACCGCCATCGGCACCGGCGCGGCCGAGGACAGGGACATGGGTACGGCCATCGGAGTGGCAACGGCACGGGGCATGTGTGTGGGAGCCTCCACGGATCTCCTGTCCCTGGCGGCCCCGGCTAAGCGGGCCACCGCGACGACCGTTCCGGAGACCGGACGGCCAGGATGAATCACGACGGAAACAACGCTAAGTGCGCGGATGATGTGGAAATACCGACCTTCGGTGCATCTTCGTGCCACTTCCGGCGTCCGTCGCCTCACACGTTGTCGCCGTATGCATCGGCGCCGCACGGTTCGTCCGCCGCCGGCAACTTCGGCGGCCGCCGGCAACTTCGCGGCGAAGGTGCGGGCGGAATGCCGGGTGCGGTACTTGCGGTTCCGGCGAGGGCGCAGCGGATACGCTCGGTGCCTGAGTTCTCCATCGACTTACCCGGGGGGTGGCTGCGGCAGCGGTCGCCTTCCCACCCACGTGATCAGTATCCGGGACGCGTGTAGCTATCAGGACGCGAGCGCCCCTCCGATTCCCCTGACCCCTCAAGGCACCAGTCCCCCCGGAGGTTCCTGATGGCGATGACGGATGATGCCGAGATGCCGTTGCTGCGCCGGCTGGTCGGGCAGGCGCTGCGTCGGCGTCGCCTCGCTCAGGGCCGCACCCTGCGGGACGTGGCGGACACGGCGCGGGTGTCGATGCCCTACCTCTCGGAGATCGAACGCGGCCTGAAGGAGGCGTCTTCGGAGATCCTCGCCGCGGTCTGCCGGGCGCTGCACATCCGGCTGTCCGATCTGCTGGACGAGGTGCGTCTGGAGCTCGCCCGGCTCGAACCCGAGGTCACCCCCGTGGCATCGCCCGGGTCGCTGTCCGCCGTCCACGGGCAGGCGACACCACCGATCACGGCCCGCGTCCTCTCCGCTGACCTGCACGCCGCCAGCGGCACCACGGCCACCGTCGGCATCACGGGCTCGGCCGGCCTCACGGGCTCGGCTGGCATCGAAACAACCGGTATCGGCGCAACGGTCGGCGCGGCATTGCCCTTCGGCGTGTCGCCGAACCTGGGACTCTCGCCAAGCTTCCGGGCCGCCGTCCCTACCGGCCGGGTGGTGGTGCCCGGCCCGCGGCGAGCCGCCGTCGCTCCCGGTC
>NZ_CDWWEW010000222.1:8524-9632 GCF_977966315.1 Frankia sp. CeRuru1 | reverse complement strand
ACCACGACCACGGCGATCACGAGCGGGACCAGGACGAGGGAATCGAGACGGGGAGCCCACCCGCCGCGCAGCGGCGGGTCACCGATGCCCAGATCCAGGTCGCCGGTGGAGACGAGGAACGTGCCGATGAGACCGCAGGCCACCAGGATGAGCCACAGCGCCGCCTCGCCGGCCTCGGTGCGCCCGGCGGACCCCGCCCAGGGCCGGGACAGGCCGCCGCGCGGTCCGGGCAACCGGCTGGAGGCGGCGACAGCGGTCGGGTCGGAGGCGCCGTCGGTCGCGCTCACCGGTCCGTACCGAGGCAGGCCGCGTAGCTGGGCACCTTCGGTGCCGACCCGGAGATCATCACGTCACCGACCACCACTGCACGGTAACGAGTCCGGTCCGTTCCCAGCGCCGGAGTTCCCCCCGAGCCGGATGCCGGAGGTGCTGGCGGGGGCGCCGGCAGGGGTGCGACGAGCCGTCCGCGATCTCGCCGGACCGGGCCTCAGCACGGGAGCGGGTCGGCCCCGACGGGGTGGACAACCGGTATCGGATGTGAGGAATCAGTCGAATTGATCGGCCGCGTTCGCGGTCCGTCGGCTCGCTCTGTACAGTGATCGACTGATGGTCGTACCTGCAGCGTTGCATCGAGAGAAGATCTTGAGCGCGAAGATGGCGATGTTCGTGGCGACGCGCCGATGCTGTTGTCGGGCCGCGTACCGGGGATTGGGGACACTGATCTCGGTAGCACCGTCGGCCAGGCGCGCCTGCTGTGCCAGCGGGTGGGTGCGACCCGTGCCATCGCTGGTGACCGCCGGCGTGGAGGAAGGAACGCGAGGGCACGGTCACGCACCGGCGCCGCGTGTGATGGATCACATCTGCTTCGAGTGGCGTGTTTACTCAAGCTGAGTGAAGATCGGTTCGCAGATCATCGAACACGGAGGGGGCCACGTTGGCCGAGCTCAGGAAAGGAACCCGGATCACCGGCGCCGAGCGGGACAAGCTTGCCGCCGAACTTCGGAAGAAGTACGAAGGTGGGCAGAGCATCCGCCTGCTCGCCGAGTCCTCTGGTCGTTCGTACGGGTTCGTCCACCGGATCCTCTCGGAGTCCGGTACGACCCTGCGC
>NZ_CDWWEW010000222.1:1269-8169 GCF_977966315.1 Frankia sp. CeRuru1 | reverse complement strand
GTCCGGTACGACCCTGCGCGGCCGGGGTGGTGCGACCCGGGGCACCAAGAAGAAAAGCGCCTGATCATGGCGGTCCCCGCCGCCGCTGTAGCGGCGGCGGCGGCCGGACTGCACGTGCGGGTCGCCGGGCCTCTCGTCACGATCTGGATGACGGATCCCGGTGATACCGGCGGGGCCGGCTCGTTCCCGGCTCTCGCGTCGACGCTGGCCGGCGAACTGCGGCGGTTGACCGGTGAGGTCCGGGTCCTGGTTGTCCGGATGGGTCATCGCCCCCCACCGGCCGCTGACCTTACCGACCCCGCACCCCGAGTGGGCGAGGAAGGGCCCGCGGACGCCGTGGGGCAGTTGTCCCCGGCCGCGGGATATCGCGCATGGCGCGACGCGATGGGGCGGGTCTCCGATCGGTCCGACCTGATCAGTGTGGCCGTCGTGGACACGACGGTCGGCGACCTCGGTCTCGCGGTGACGGTCGCCTGCGACCTGCAGGTTCTCGCCGAGGATGCGCGCTTCCGGCTGACCTGGGCGCGTGACGGCCTCCTGCCCGCGGCCGGTGCCATGGGTCGGCTGGTCGAGCTCCTCGGCTACGCGAATGCCCTGGACCTCTGCCTGACCGGCCGCGAGCTCGCCGCCGACGAAGCGGCCAGGATCGGGCTGGCCCAGCGGGTCCTGCCGCGTGAGCTGCTGGACGAGCAGGTCGGCGTGCTGGTCGCGGCGCTCCTCGCGGTTCCCCGCGACATCGCGGCCGAGGTGAAGGCGCTGATGCGCGGCGTGCGGCGCTCCCGTCCCGCCACCCGCTCCGACCGTCTCGACGAGCGGGCCGAGGACGAGGCCTGGGAACGCGTCGTCACCGCCCGCTCCGCTGCCGGTGACGACCCCGCGGCGGGGTGACCGGCAGCCCCGACCGGCTCCTGCGCCGGCTCCGTACCGGCTGTCTCCCGCTTCGGCCTCCGTTTCGCTCCGTGCCGTGCCAAGCTGCAGCCAGCACGCCTGACGAGCCGCACCCGCCGCGGGAATGCCCGTCCGCAATTCCTGCTTACATCGTTACGTAGTAAGCACTACGTAACACAGTAAGCGCCGCCGCCAGGAGGGCTGATGCGACCGGGAATGGATGGTTGGTCTACGACACGTACCTTCCAACAGGACCGTTCGGTCACCCGGACCTCGCTGCGGCCCGGTACCCTGCGCAGGATCGTCGCCTTCGCCCGTCCCCATCGGCGGCAGCTCGCCTACTTTCTCGCGCTCATCGTGTTCAGCTCGGCTGTCGGTGCGGTTGTTCCGCTGATCCTCAAAACGATCATCGATGACGGCATCGTGCGCCACCGGGTGGGGCTGGTGCAGGCGCTCGCCGCGGTCGTCGCGGGCCTGGCGTTCCTGGACGCCGGTCTGTCGCTCGCGCAGCGCTGGTTCTCGGCCCGGATCGGCGAGGGTCTGATCTACGAGATGCGCAGCCAGGTGTTCCGGCACGTGCAGCGCCAGCCGCTCGCCTTCTTCACCCGGACCCAGACCGGGGCGCTCATCAGCCGGTTGAACAACGACGTGCTCGGCGCGCAGTCGGCGTTCACCAACACGCTGTCGTCGGTGCTGTCGAATGTCCTGTCCGCCGGATTCGTGCTCGCCGCGATGCTGGTGCTGTCCTGGCGAATCACCCTCGTGTCGCTCGTGTTGCTGCCGGTATTTATTATTCCGGCCCGCTTGTTGGCGCCCCGCCTGGCCAGGCTGACCCGGGAGAGCTACGGGTTGAACGCCGAGATGAACACGACGATGACGGAACGATTCAACGTGTCCGGAGCGATGCTCGCGCAACTGTATGGTTCGGCGGAACGGGAGGACGAGAACTTCCGCGTTCGGGCCGGGCGGGTGCGTGACATCGGGGTGACCCAGGCCATGTACGGCCGCATATTCTTCGTCTCGCTCACCCTGGTCGCCTCGCTTGCGACCGCGATCGTCTACGGGATAGGCGGTCGGTTCGCTGCCCAGGGCAGCCTGGAGGTCGGCACCCTGGTCGCGCTCACGGCCTATCTCGGACGGCTGTACGGGCCGCTCACCCAGCTCTCCAACGTGCACGTCGACGTCATGACGGCGCTGGTGTCCTTCGAGCGGGTCTTCGAGGTGCTCGATCTGGAGCCAGCGATCGCCGACCGGCCGGGCGCCGTCGATCTGCCGGCCGGCGCGACGACCATCGAGTTCGATCATGTAGATTTCCGTTATCCGGCCGCCGGCGAGGTCTCCCTGGCGTCGCTGGAGTCGGTCGCCGTACTCGACCCGCGGGTGCCCACGCCGGTGTTGCACGATGTCACCTTCCGGGTCGAGCCGGGGCAGGTGATCGCGTTGGTCGGCCCGTCCGGAGCGGGCAAGACGACGATCAGCCAGCTCGTTCCGCGCATGTATGACGTGCGGTCGGGGTCGGTACGCATCGGCGGGCACGACGTCCGCGATCTCACCCTTCGGTCCCTGCGGTCCGCCGTCGGTGTGGTCACCCAGGACGCGCATCTGTTCCACGACACCATCCGCGCGAACCTGGCCTTCGCCCGGGCGGACGCCTCGGACGAGCAGATGTGGACCGCTCTGGGCGCGGCGCGGATCGGGCTGCTCGTGCGCTCCCTGCCGGACGGCCTGGACACGGTCGTCGGTGACCGGGGCTACCGCCTGTCCGGCGGGGAGAAGCAGCGGCTGGCCATCGCCCGGCTGCTGCTGCGCGAACCGGGCATCGTCGTGCTGGACGAGGCCACCGCGCATCTCGACAGCGAGTCCGAGGCCGGCGTGCAGCAGGCGCTGACCGCCGCGCTGGTGGGACGGACATCCCTGGTCATCGCGCACCGGCTGTCCACGGTGCGCGACGCCGACCGCATTCTGGTGGTCGACGACGGGCGGATCGTGCAGAGCGGGACCCATGAGGAGCTGCTGGCCCGCGGCGGGCTCTATGCCGAGCTGTACCGGACCCAGTTTGCCCCGGCCCCGGCCGTCGGTGCTGAGGCGGGGTGGGCCGAAGGGGCCAGTGCCCCACCGGTCGGGGTCTGACTCCTGGGCCACACCCGGGCGCGCCACGTTCGGGCGGCCGGCGTCGTGCCGACCCGACAGGTGGGCGGCGACCGGCCGTGGTCCGCGGCGGGAAGGCCGCGGACCACGGCCGCCCGTCGTGGCGACACTAAGACCCGGGCTCGGCCGGACGAAGCGGTGCGGTCGTGGGGGAGCTCCCGCCGGCGTGCACCTCCGAGGCGACAACGCTGGTCTCGGCGGGAGCCATGACGTCGGCGACGGCGATGTCGATGTCGCCGGACGATTGGCGGTGGATGGCGGGATTTTGTTTCATACCGGCTCCGGGGGACTCGATCGTGCCCTACCGACTTCCGCATCCGAGGGAGCGGATCCCAGGAACGTCCGGCGCCCTTGCCGTCTTTCCCGTATCACGCGCGTCGACCGACAGGGGTGTGGCGCGGACGATATGAACGGTACGCCGCTGCGTGACCACGCGCAGCATATAACGGATACGCCTGATCTGACTACTTCTCGGGCCGCCGCACGCGTCTCCTGGTGGCCCCCGTGTGCAATGACCGACGATCAGTACTTAGGCTCTGGGTGTGCCCCGTAGAGCCAAGATTGTTTGTACCCTCGGCCCCGCGACCAGCTCGCCAGAGAAGGTCCGGGCTCTCGTCGACGCGGGAATGGACATTGCCCGACTAAACTTCTCCCACGGAACACACGAACAGCATGCCGTCACGTACGCGCGGGTGCGCGAGGCCGCGGAGGCGGCCGGCCGCAGCGTCGGCACGCTCGCCGACCTCCAGGGACCGAAAATCCGGCTGGGGAGCTTCGCCGACGGCGGGGTCACCCTGCTGCCCGGTCAGCGGTTCACCGTCACGATCCGCGATGTTCCCGGCGATCAGCATCAGGTCGGCACGACCTACCCGGGCCTGCCGGGCGACGTCGCGGCCGGGGATCGCGTCCTGGTTGACGACGGCCGCCTGGTCCTCCAGATCGACGGGGTGACCGACACCGACGTCCACACCACGGTCGTCATTGGCGGGCCGGTGAGCGACCACAAGGGGATGAACATTCCCAACGCCGCGCTCACCGTCCCGGCGCTCACCGAGAAGGACGCCGCTGACCTGCGGTTCGCCCTCAACCTCGGGGTGGACATGGTCGCCTTGTCCTTCGTCCGGAGTGCCGTGGACGCCGCGGCGGTGCATGCGATCATGGATGAGGTGGGGATCCGGGTCCCGGTCCACGCCAAGATCGAGAAGCCGCAGGCGGTCGCTGAACTCGACGAGATCATCGAGGCGTTCGATGGTCTGATGATCGCCCGTGGCGATCTCGGGGTCGAGCTGCCGCTCGAGGACGTGCCGCTCGTGCAGAAGCGCGCCGTCAGCCAGGCCCGGGAGCGGGCCAAGCCGGTGATCGTCGCGACCCAGGTGCTCGAGTCCATGGTCAGCGCGCCGCGGCCGACCCGTGCCGAGGCCAGTGACTGCGCCAACGCCGTCCTGGACGGCGCTGACGCGATCATGCTGTCGGCCGAGACGAGCGTCGGTGCCTACCCCATCGAGGCCGCGGCCACCATGGCGCGCATCATCGAGACCGCCGAGGCCGACCTCGGCCGGATACCGCCCCTGCGGACCGAACCACGCACGCTCGGGGGGGCACTCGCCCAGGCCGCCGCGTCGGTAGGAGCCGCGGTCGGCGCCCGTTATCTCGTGGCCCACACCCTCAGTGGTGACACGGCCCGGCGACTCGCCCGGTACCGTACAGAGGTCCCGGTGCTGGCCTTCACGCCGATTCCGGCGGTTCGCAACCAGATGGCGCTCTTCTGGGGCGTGGAAACCTTCCTTGTGCCGTTCGCGGACAGCACGGACGAGATGGTCCGCCAGGTCGACAGCGCCCTCTTCCATATTGGCCGATGCAAGCCGGGTGAACTGGTGGTCGTCGTCGCCGGGACGCCGCCGGGCGTGGCCGGCATGACCAACATGATGCGGGTCCATCGCATCGGGGAGGCCATCTGATCCCACCGTCTGACTGACCCCACCGTCTGGCGTCAGCGTCGCATCCCTGATCTTTGATCTTTGATCCCTGACCGAGAACTGGCCTACCTCGAGCACCCCGAGCCGCGCCGACGCCGAGTCCGCCGGTCGCCGACGGCCCGTCGGCGCGGCCACCGTTGTGCCGTTGCCGTTCTGGCACATGTCGGGCGTGGACCGATGACCTGAAAAACGTGGTGCGCAAGCCCGTCCTTCAGTGCGGGGCTTGCGTGTTCACGCCGGGCGGCGCTGGCCTTCGATGTACTCGCGTAGCACCGGCAGCGGCGCGCCACCGGCCGCTACGGCGAAGTACGACGGCGACCAGAAGTGGCCGCGCAGGCTGTGCCGGTTCACCCGGCCGGTGAACGCGGCGAGCCTCGCGCCGACGTCGTCGCACACGTCCCGCATGATCTGCCCGTAACGGTTGAGCATCGCCGCGTTGAGCACGCCGCGCCGGTACTTCGTCACGAAGACCAAATGCACGTGCAGGGCCGAAACCACATGTCTGCCATGACGGTAATCGTCACGGTCGATCACAGACCAAGTATGATGGGTGGCATGCCGACCGTGCGGTACCGCTACCGCGCCTACCCGAGCCCGGGCCAGGAACAGATACTTGCGCGCACGTTCGGCTGTGCCCGCGTCGTCTACAACGACGCGCTGCGGGTTCGGGACGAGGCGCGCGCCGCCGGGGAGAAGATCTCCGACACCGAGGTGCAGCGGCGGGTGGTCACCCTCGCCAAGCAGACCGAGGACCGGGCGTGGCTCAGTGAGGTGTCCTCGGTGGTGCTGGTCCAGGCCTGCCAGGATGCGCGGCGGGCGTTGCGGAACTGGTTCGACTCGCTGTCCGGGAAGCGGAAGGGCCGGAAGGTGGGCCATCCACGTTTCCGGTCGCGTAAGGACGCCCGGCAGTCGGTCCGGCTCACCCGCAACGGCTTCGGTGTCACCGGCCGGGGTGTGCGGGTCGAGAAGGTCGGCGACCTGCGGTTGGAGTGGTCGCGTCCGTTGCCGTCGGTTCCCTCGAGCGCGACGGTGATCCGGGAGGCGGACGGCCGGTTCTACGTGTCGTTCGTCGTCGAGGTTGACGATGTGTCTTTTCCTGCGGTGGATACCGAGGTCGGTGTCGATCTCGGGTTGGACCGGTTGGTGACGCTGTCGACGGGTGAGGTGGTCGCGAATCCGCGCCCTCTGCGGTCGAAGCAGCGCAGGCTTGCCCGGGCGCAGAAGGATCTGGCCCGTAAGCGGAAGGGCTCGGCAAACCGTCGCAAGGCGGTCCGGCGGGTGGCGGTCGGGCATCGGAAGGTGCGGGAGACCCATCGCGATCATCATCACAAGGTGGCCGGTCGGCTGGTCCGCGAAAACCAAACGGTCTGTGTCGAGGATCTGGCCGTGGCGGGTCTGGCTCGGACAAGGCTGGCCCGATTGGTGCACGACGCGGGCTGGGCGATGCTGGTCGGTCTGATCGAGCAGAAGGCTGCCCGCCGGGGCCGGGCCGTGGTGAAGGTGGGCAGGTTCTTCCCGTCGTCGCAGGTCTGCTCGGCCTGCGGGAGGAAGGACGGGCCGAAACCACTGGCGGTCCGGGAGTGGACCTGCCCGTCCTGCGGAACGCGGCAAGCCCGGGACGTCAACGCGGCCCGGAACATTCTGTTCGAGGGACGACGCATGCTGGCCGCCGGGCGGGCGGACACCCTAAACGCCTGTGGAGCCGAGGTAAGCCCGGGACCTGTCCCGGCTGTTGGCCGTGAAGCAGGAACCCTCCGAGGTGCCGCGTGAGTGGCACGGTAGGAATTCCCGGCCTTCAAGCCGGGGAGGAGACGTCAATGTCATGATGAGGCCCAGCTGGGCCTAGGCGGACAAGCTGGGGGTGTGGTAAGGCCCGGGCCCGGTCGCC
>NZ_CDWWEW010000222.1:0-720 GCF_977966315.1 Frankia sp. CeRuru1 | reverse complement strand
TCCGGTCGCCTCCGGTCGCCTCCGGTCGCCTCCGGTCCGTACCGGGTCGGCCGGCGGCCTGTTGCACACGGTGTATGTCAGGAAGTGGTGGGATGGCCGAGCAGGGAAGTGGGACGGACGGTCAGGCGTCCGACGCCCGGTCGACGAACGGCGACGCCGCGGCCAATCCCGAAACCGGAGTACCCCGGACCGGGCAGAGCGGTGGGACCATGGAGAAGACCGCACCGCGCCCGGGGGCCGGGAGGAACGCGGCCGCCACGTCCGCCCGTGCGTCGAATACGATCTCCTCCCAGGGCGGACGAGCAGCGAGCGCGAGTTCGGCCGAGGCGGGTCCGGCCGGCCGGAGCGGTGCGGAGCGGGCCGGAAGCCCGCAGAGCACGACAAAGACCGAGAATCCCGAAAAGCCGGGAAACCTCGGGAAGCCGGGAAACCCAGGGAGTGCGGGGAGCGCGGTTGCCGCCCCGCGGCAGGGTGCCGGCCGTATCCCGCCGACGTCGGTTCCACCCTTGGGAGAAGCTTCACCGGCGCGGTCCGTGGGCGGCGGGCAGCGGTCGGTGCCGCCGGCTCCCGCCCGGCCAGCCGTGGCGGACACCCCGGAATCATCGAAGCGGTCGACGCCACCGAAGACCGACACACCCGCCCAGCCCGGTTCCGGCCAGCCCGGTTCCGGCCAGGGGCGCGGCGCCGTCCGACGGCCCCCGGCTTCGCGGCCCGGGCCGC
>NZ_CDWWEW010000221.1:0-8764 GCF_977966315.1 Frankia sp. CeRuru1 | reverse complement strand
ACCCGGCATTCTCGCTGCACCGGCTGCTGGCCGTGGTCCGCTGGCCGCTCGTCCTGGGCCTGCTGCTGGTGGCGGCCGACGCCGTCGCGGGTCTCGCCCTGCCGACGTTGGTGCGGCATGCCGTCGACGCCGGTGTGAGTGTCGGGGCACGTGACGTCCTGTTCGCCACCGCCGGTGTCGCGCTGGCGGTGGTACTGGTCAACTGGGCGGTGCAGGTGTGGCAGACCCGTGTCACGGGCCGGATGGGGGAGCGGTTGCTTTACATCCTGCGGGTGAAGACCTTTGCGCAGCTGCAGCGCCTCGGGCTTGACTACTACGAGCGCGAGCTCGCCGGCCGGATCATGACCCGGATGACGACCGACGTCGACGCCCTGTCGACCTTCCTGCAGACCGGCCTGACCACCGCCATCGTCAGCCTGCTGTCCTTCTTCGGCGTCCTGGTGGCGCTGATCGTGCTGGACGCCGAGCTCGCCTTGGTCGTCGTCGCCGTACTGCCGATCCTGATCGTGGCGACGGTGGTGTTCCGGCGTCGCTCCTCCGCCGCCTACACCGAGTCCCGGGAACGAGTCAGCGCCGTCAACGCATCGCTGCAGGAGAACCTGACCGGCCTGCGCATCGCCCAGGCGTTCGGCCGGGAAGCGGTCAACCAGGCAAGGTTCCGCGAGCTCGCGGACAGCTACCGCCGCTCGCGGCTGCGGGCACAACGGATGATCGCTCTCTACTTCCCGTTCGTCGAGTTCCTCTCCCGGGTCGCGGGTGCTCTCGTGCTGGGAATCGGCGCCCACCTTGCCGTCGGCGGATCCCTGTCGCCGGGAGCACTACTCGCGTTCCTGCTCTATGTGGACCTCTTCTTCGCGCCGGTGCAGCAACTGTCCCAGGTGTTCGACGGTTATCAGCAGGCCCGGGTCGGTCTGCGCCGGCTTTCCGAGCTGCTGCGGACTCCGACCTCGACGCCGCCGGCCGAGCACCCGCGACCGGTCGGGCGGCTGGCCGGCGAGGTGGTCCTGGCCGGCGTCCGGTTCGCCTACACGGGAGGCACCGCCGCGCGGACGGAGAACTCCGGGCCGGCGGAGAACTCCGGGCCGGCGGGAAACGCCGGGCCGGCGGGAAACGCCGTGAACGGGGTGAGCCTGCGCATCGCCCCGGGGGAGACAGTCGCCCTGGTCGGGGAGACCGGCGCGGGCAAGTCCACGGTGGTGAAGCTGATCGCCCGGTTCTACGACGTGACCGAGGGTGCGGTGCGGGTGGACGGCGTCGACGTGCGCGACTTCGACCTGCCCGCCTACCGGCGACGGCTCGGTGTCGTTCCGCAGGAGCCGTTCCTGTTCTCCGGGACGGTCCGGGACGCCATCGCCTACGCTCGGCCGGATGCCTCCGACGCCGAGGTCGTGGCGGCGGCGCGGGCGGTCGGCGCCCACGCGTTCATCACCCGCCTGGCCGACGGCTACGATCATCTGGTCGGCGAACGCGGCCGGGGACTGTCCGCCGGCCAGCGGCAGCTCCTGGCGCTCGCCCGCGCGGAGCTCGCCGACCCGGACATCCTGCTGTTCGACGAGGCGACCGCGGCGCTCGACCTCGCGACGGAGGCGGCGGTCACGGCCGCCTCGGAGGCGGTGGCCACCCGGCGGACCACGATCGTCATCGCCCATCGGCTCACCACGGCGGCCCGGGCCGACCGGGTGGTCGTGATGGCGGACGGCCGGGTGGTCGAGCAGGGGCCGCACGCCGAGCTGGTGCACGCCGGCGGCCCGTACTCCCGCCTGTGGGCCGCCTTCACCGCGGAGTCCGTCACGCCCGCGGAGTCCGTCACGCCCGCGGATCTCAGCCCGACCGCGGACAGCGGTGCGGATCGGCGAGCGGCTGGCTGACCGTCAAGCGGCTGGCTGACCGGCGAGGGCGGCCTCATTCCGTAATGTCATGGTTCGCCCTCAAGCCTGAGGGGATGCCCTCACGGGGCGACGAGCAAGCCCGCCCGTCGCCCCGATCGGCCGAGCGGTCACCCGGGGCCGGCGGCGATCAGAGGAGGGGATCATGAAGGCGAACGGTCTGTTGATGGAGATCACCTGGCCACGGCTGCCCAGCGGAATCGCCACACCCGGTGAACTCGCCGACCAGCTGGACGCCGACCTGCGGGACCGCGCCAGGGTCGCCGCGTTCGACGAGCACGGTCTGTGGGTCCGGGTCCACCGGCCGCACCAGGTCGAGGCGCTCGCCGCCGAACTCGCTTACAAGCTCTCCCAGGTCGGCGCGCCCGATCAGACGTTCCTCTCCTGGCACGACGAGCTGGGTAATCATCGTCGTTCGCTGAGCGGCCGTCGGATCGGGATGCACCGCAAGGTCGCCTGAACATTCCGGCGGATTCTCGACGAGGTCCCGCGAAGCTCGGGGAAGCCGGCGAAGCCCCGGAAGCCCCGGAAGCCCCGGAAGCCCCGGGAAGACCGGAAGATGGTGGATCCCGCCCGGTCGGCCCTCGGTCGGTCGGCTGGCGGTCAGCCCTCGGCCGGCTGGAGGGTCTCCCGAGCGATCGCGGTGCCGAAGCGGACGGCGCCAGGGGACGGGACCGGGCAGGCCGTCATCGGCTTCTGGAGCAACGGGCAGAAGTGGACCCCGTCGGGGCTGCGGACTGTGACGACCCCGCCGGGCTCGCAGGTCTCGCCCGCGGCACAGGGCATCGTCGAGGTGAACCGGCCGTCCATGGTCAGCACCCGGCCCGCGGGGACCACCCGGGTACGTTCGTGCTCTGCGGCGATCTGGCGCCACAGGCGGTCCAACAGGGTCATCCCGGCCTTGTCGACCGTCTGGTCACGCCGTGGCGGCGCATCCACGAGGACGACTCCGATGCCCTGATTCGTCAGCATCTTGACGGCCTTCGTCACGTCCTCCCGGTAGGCCGTCACCAGGTCACGACCCTGCATGCAGGGCGTCACCTGGTTGCCGGAGAACACCAGAACCGCGGTGGTCGGCCGCCAACGCCGCGCCTGGTCGCGGATGTCCATGAGCCAGTCGCAGGGCGCCGTGCCACCCCAGGTGCGCACCAGCACGGCGGTCCCGCCGTCCGCGCGGGCCGCCTCGTCGAAGGCGCTACCCGCCTCCCAGGCGAGCGAGTCGCCCCACAACGCCACCCGTGGCCTGTCGTCGGAGGTCCTGTTCACCACCAGGGTGCCCCCGACTAGGACGATCGCGACGACGAACAGCCAGCCGACCGGTCCCAGCCGTCCGATCCGCACGGTCCGCCCCTTCCTGCCCCGCCGCACCGGGCCGATATCACCGGATCCCCGATCACGTCCGACTCTGCCCGGCTACCCACCACCTCATCGTGCTTCCCGCCCGGCGCTGTTCTGGTGACGGGTGTGCCGTCCCCACGAACGGACATTACCGAACGTACCTCCCATAACTGTTCTATCCAGAGACCCGAGTAGCTCCCGCTACCGCGGGCGGTCGTGGCCGAGACGGAGGGTGGGGGGTGGGTAGGACATGGCAGTACCCATGGCAGTACCCATGGCAGTACCCATGGCAGTACCCATGGCGGCGGGCTGCCCTGTGGCGGCGGGCATGGGGGTGCTGGTCGGAAGGCGAGACCGGATCTGTGGCAGAGTTTTCGCCATGACGCGGTCCGTTGCGACGCGCAGGCCCACCATGGCTCGCCGTACTGCCGCCGCGGCGTTGACCCTGGGCGGCGTGGCCGGGTTCACCTACGGCATTCCGTCGCTCACCACATTGCGTCGACTACGGCTGCGGTGGACGCCGGCGCTCGCAGGGCTCGGCGCGCCTGATCACGTCGCGCTCACCTTCGACGATGGTCCGGATCCCGTGTCCACGCCGCAGTTCCTCGACGTGCTCGCCGAACTCGACGTGCGGGCGACGTTCTTCGTCCTCGGTGGTCTGCTGGAACGCGCACCGACGTTGGCGAGGGAGATGGCCGCCGCCGGGCACGAGCTGGCCGTGCACGGCTGGGATCATCGCCCGATGCTGTTGCGCGGTCCCCGCTCCACGCACGACCATCTCGCCCGCACCCGGGACCTGGTCGTCGAGATCACCGGTCGCGCGCCGCGGTTCGTCCGGCCGCCGCACGGCATCCTCTCGGCCGGGCTGCTCGTCGCGGCCCGCCGCCTCGACCTCAGCCCCGTCCTGTGGTCGGCGTGGGGACGCGACTGGACGGCCGAGGCGACGCCGGGCAGCGTGCTGGACACCCTCGCCCCCGACCTGCGCGGGGGCGCCACGGTGCTGCTGCACGACTGTGACTGCACATCGGCCCCCGGGGCCTGGCGCAGCGCGCTCGGGGCTCTACCCGGGATCGCCGCGCGCTGCGACGACGCCGGCCTGCGCCTCGGACCACTCGCCGAGCACGGCCTGCCGGCCTAGCTGAATCCTCCTTCTGGCAGGAGCGGCCGGGCAGGTGAGACGGCCGGGCAGGTCAGACGGCCGGGTAGAGGGAGTAGCTCGGGAAGTTGCCGACGAGCCGCTCGTCGGCGTCCGCGCCCACGGTGACGGCTCTGGCCAGATGGACACCGCCGACGAAGGCCCCCTTCCAGGAGGCGCCGCGGCCACCGAACGGCTCGTCCCGGTCGCCGCGGGAGCGCGGCTTGTTGACTCCGACCTTGAACGCCTGCAGTTCCCCGGCGAGCCGGCGGGCATGGGACTCGTCGTCGCAGGCCAGTGAGGCGACCAGCGCGCCGTTGGAGGCGTTCATCGCCGCCAGCAGCTCGGCCTCCGAGTCGACGACGACGATGGTGTCGACCGGGCCGAACGGCTCCGCGTGGTGCAGCGCAGACGACGCCGGCGGGCTCAGGACCGCCACCGGCGGCACGTAGGCGGAGGTGTCCTGCCCGGGGATGAACCGGCCGTCCGCGAGGTCTCCGCGGTAGATCGGCACACCGCCCTTCGTGATCGCCTCGTCGATCTTCGCGGCCAGCTCGGTCGCCTTGTCCGCGGTGATGACCGGGCCGTAGTCCAGCTCGGGCAGCGGGTCGGTGTCGTCGGCGACAGCGAGGGGGTGGCCGAACCGGACGCCGGAGACCACCGGCAGGTACATCTGGAGGAACCTGTCGAACAGTTGGCGCTGGACGACGTAGCGGGGGTAGGCGGTGCAGCGCTGCTTGCCGTACTCGAAGCCCTTCTTCAGATGGGCGGCGAGCACGTCCCACTGGGAGAAGTCCCAGATGCCCCAGGCGTTGAGGCCCTCCTGCTCGAGGAAGTGGCGCTTACCGGTGTCGACCAGGGCGGCGGCGACCTGGCCACCCGCCGACCGGCCGCCCACGAAGGCCAGGCAGCCGATCTCGGGGGCGCGGACCAGCGCCGAGCTCAGCCGGGAACCCGATCCGGAGACCAGCGAGACCGGCAGACCCTCCCGGCGGGCCAGCGCGCTCGCCAGCGTCAGGCAGGCGGCGCCGCCGTCGGTCGGGGTCTTGGCGATGGTGCCGTTGCCGGCGAGGATCTGGACGAGCACGGCATGCATGAGCACGCTCATCGGGTAGTTCCAGCTGGCGATGTTGCTCACCGGACCGGGTAGCTGGGTGCGCCCGGCGATCATGCCGTCGATCTCGTCGATATACCAGCGCACCCCGTCGAGGGCACGGTCGACGTCGGTGCGCGCCAGCCGCCAGGGCTTGCCGATCTCCCAGACGAGCAGGAGAGCCAGCAGGTCGCGGTGGGCGTCCATGGCGTCGACGGCGGCGCGTACCCGGGCCTTGCGCTCGGGCAGCGCCACGTCGCGCCAGCGCTTGTGGTCGTCGAGAGCGGCCCGGATCGCCTCCCGGGCCTCGTCCAGCTCGATCATCGGGGGCCCGGCGATCGGTGTGCCGTCGACGGGGGACAGGCTGTGCAGTGGGTTTCCAGTTCGATGCCAGTGCCCGCCCCAGAGATTACGGAGGCGGTCCTCGTCGAACGCCTCGGGGGCAATCTGGCGGCAGGTGGCGAACGCCTCGGACCAGGTGGTACCCGGCTTAATGTGGAGTCGTGGCTGGGAGCTGCTGGATGCTGCGGCCATACCGGTGATATTGACGGTCATCCGCCGATCACGCCAGGCAAAACGGCCCACTATTTCGAGGGTTCTTAGATGACTGTATCAGTGTAATAACACTCGGTAATTTCCTGCATAAACCGCTATGTGGCCACTCATCGCCCCTGCTCGATATCTAATGATCTTGCTGGTGCTGCTGGTGCTGCTGGTGCTGCTGGTGCTGCTGGTGCTGCTGGTGCTGCTGGTGCTGCTGGTGCTGCTGGTGCTGCTGGTGCTGCTGGCTCGCGTTGGTCGCCGGGGTCGTTGCCAGGAGGAAACCCGGCGCGACTCGCCGCGCGAACATGGTCATATGCGGGTGGGTGGCAGCGTCCACCGCGTACTATTTCCGGCATGTCGGATGCGTTTATCGGGCGAGATGGCGGCACCACTTCGGCGCCGTCACGACCTCGGGTGTGTACTTCATCACGTAGAGTGGGATGGTGTCCGAACCATCTTTCGTTCGCGTCCGGGTTGCCGCCGCTCGGACGATTCGATCCTGATTCCCGGATGTGTGATGACGGCCAGTGTCGTGCCGCCGTCGGCCGCTGAAGCCGACTCCGTCGAGGGCTCCGCGCCGATCCGGGTCCTCGTAGTGGATGATCATGAGTTGTTCCTCCAGGGCCTGCAGACGGTCCTGGAGATTGAGGAGGACATCAGCGTCGTCGGCCGGGCCGGTGACGGTCAAGAGGCTCTGACCTTGGCCTCCGGGACGTCGCCGGACATCGTCCTGATGGATGTCCGGATGCCGGGCCGGGACGGGATCGCCGCGGCGGGTGCCATCAAACGTGCTGTTCCGCGCACTCGTATCGTGATGCTCACGGTCTCGGACGAGGAGTCCGACCTGTTCGAGGCGATCAAGGCGGGTGCGGTCGGGTACCTGCTGAAGTCGATTCCGCCGCACGAGGTGGCCGACGCGGTGCGGGCCGTCCACAATGGGCAGAGTCTGATCAGTCCTTCGATGGCATCGAAGTTGATGGTCGAGTTCGCCACGATGGCCCGTGGTACCGAGGACCGTCCTCGGGTGCACGCCCCGCACCTGACCGCGCGAGAACTCGAGGTGCTGAAGCTGGTCGCTGAGGGGCGCGCGAACCGCGAGATTGCTCGCAAGCTGTTCATCAGTGAGAACACGGTCAAGAACCACGTTCGTAACATCCTGGACAAACTGCAGCTGCACTCGCGGATGGAGGCCGTGATGTACGCGGTCCGCCAGGGGCTGTTCGACATCGAGTGAGCCCGGCGGGGCCGCACGGCTGGCTGCCGCGGTGGGCCTCCGTCCGCCACCCCGCGGGGCCTGGTCAGCGGGATATCGCTCTGGGGTGGGTGACGGGACTTGAACCCGCGGCCACCGGGACCACAACCCGGTGCTCTACCAGCTGAGCTACACCCACCAGAACCTGGCTGCCATGCCGAAGGAGGAGACCCGGTCGGACCGGAGATCCTCCGACCGGTGCGAATCCGGGATGTTCCGAATCCGGGATGTTCCACCCACGCCGCCTGACCAAGCGAAGCTATCGTACCGGTCCGCGCCACCGGATGGGCAAGGGGGTTACCCCGGTCATGCTCACCGCGCTCACCGCGCTCACCGCCCGTTCAGGCGGGCGGTGGAAGATCCCCCGCTAAGCCGCGCGGGTGAACCGGCCGGGTCGTCTGGTTGCGGGTGCTCGGAGCCTCCGGCGGTCAGGGCGGCCAGCGACGCATCGGCCTGGTCGCGGATCTCGGCGGCGATCGCGCGGGCCTGCTCGGTGCCCGGCCCCGGCTGGGGGACGAACACGGCCCGTCGGTAGTAGCGCAGCTCCTCGATGCTTTCTTGGATGTCCGCTAGGGCCCGGTGGCCGCCGCGTTTGACCGGAGCCGCGTAGTAGGCCCGCACGTACCAGCGGCGGGCGAGTTCCTTGATCGACGAGACGTCGATCATGCGGTAGTGCAGGTGAGCGTCCAGTGACGGCAGGTAGCGTGCGAGGAAGGTGCGGTCCGTGGCGATCGAGTTGCCGCACAACGGGGCCTTGCGCACCTCGGGAATCCGGGTGCGGACGTAGTCGAGGAGCTGGCGCTCCGCGTCGGCGAGGGACAAGGTGGAGGCCTGGACGGCGGCGGTCAGGCCCGAGGCCTCGTGCATCTCGCGGACGACCGGCTCCATGGTCTGCAGCGCCTCCTCCGGCGCCGAGATGACCAGGTCGACGCCCTCGTCGAGGATGTTGAGCTCACTGTCCGTGACCAAGCAGGCCACTTCCAGGAGTAGATCCGACGCGGCGTCCAGGCCGGTCATCTCGCAGTCGATCCACACCAGTCGATCCATCCCGCTGACACTATGGTCTGCGGTCGCCGTCGTCACGTGCACCCTCGGGTTCTCATCGGGATAGCTGAGTGCTTGCTCCGCCGAGATCATCTTATGGTCCCTGTTCAGTTACTGACGGTAAAGCTGATGGAGATCTGAGTGTTCCCGGCTCCGACCAGGATCGCGGTCAGGGTGTACAGCCCGTCCGGGACCTCGGAAGTCTGCCATCCGCCGGGATGCGGCGTGAACAGGTACGGCGGGCCCGGGAGATCCCGCCGGTACGGCCCGATCGGTCCATTCAGCACGTACGTCAGGGTGCCGGCGTAGCCCGTCGTCTCCACCCGGATGGTGCGGAATCCCGAGATGGTCTCGCCCTGGTGGATGCCGGCGAAGGTGAACGGCGCGACGGACATCGTCGACGACGGCGTGGGCACGGCGCCCGGGCCGGGCCGGGATGGACGACCGTCGGGTGCGGGGGATGCCGCCGGGGC
>NZ_CDWWEW010000220.1:0-8806 GCF_977966315.1 Frankia sp. CeRuru1 | reverse complement strand
CCCTAACGCCCTGACGACTGCTCCCACTGCCCTGGAAGGACCCCGTGGTCGACGTCCTACCTCCTCCCCCCGGCGACCGCATCGAGCCCATCGGCATCGAAGTCGAGATGCAGCGGTCGTATCTCGACTACGCCATGTCGGTCATCGTCGGCCGTGCGCTGCCGGAGGTACGCGACGGGCTCAAGCCCGTCCATCGCCGGGTCCTCTACGCCATGTACGACGGCGGCTACCGCCCCGACCGCGGGTACTTCAAGTGCTCCCGCGTGGTCGGGGACGTCATGGGTAACTACCACCCCCATGGCGACACGGCGATCTACGACACCCTCGTCCGGCTCGCGCAGGGCTGGTCGTTGCGCTACCCGCTGGTCGACGGGAACGGCAACTTCGGCTCGCCCGGCAACGATCCACCCGCCGCCATGCGGTACACCGAGGCGCGGATGGCGTCCTTGGCGATGGAGATGCTGCGTGACATCGACCAGGAGACGGTCGACTTCGCCCCGAACTACGATGGGCGTTCGCAGGAGCCGCTCGTTCTGCCCAGCCGGTTCCCGAACCTGCTCGTCAACGGCGCCGGCGGCATCGCGGTCGGCATGGCGACGAACATCCCGCCGCACAACCTGCGCGAGGTCGCGAAGGGCGTGCGGTGGGCGCTCGACCACCCGGACGCGAGCGACTCCGAGTTGCTCGAGGCGCTGATCGGCCTGATCAAGGGCCCGGACTTCCCGACCTCGGGGCTCATCGTCGGCCGTAACGGCATCGAGGAGGCCTACCGCACCGGCCGCGGCAGCATCCGGATGCGGGCGGTGGTGAACGTCGAGGAGAACAAGGGCCGCACCCAGCTCGTCGTCACCGAGCTGCCCTACCAGGTGAACCCGGACAACCTCGCCGAGAAGATCGCCGAACTGGTCCGGGACAACAGGGTCACCGGTATCGCCGACGTCCGGGACGAGACCTCGGCGCGCATCGGCCAGCGTCTGGTCATCGACCTCAAGCGCGACGCCGTCGCCAAGGTCGTGCTCAACAACCTCTACAAGCACACCCAGCTCCAGGACACCTTCGGCGTCAACATGCTGGCGATCGTCGACGGCGTGCCGCGTACCCTCCGCCTCGACCAGATGGTCCGCTACTACGTCGAGCACCAGATCGACGTCATTGTCCGCCGGACCCGCTATCAGCTGCGCAAGGCCCGCGAGCGGCTGCACGTCCTGGACGGTCTGCTGATCGCGCTGGATCACCTCGACGAGGTCATCAATCTCATCCGCAACGCCGAGTCGGCGGACGTGGCCCGCGGCCAGCTGATGGAACGCTTCTCGCTGTCGGAGATCCAGGCCACCGCCATCCTCGACATGCAGCTGCGCCGGCTCGCCGCCCTGGAACGTCAGCGGATCATCGACGAGGCGGCCGAACTTCGCGCGAAGATCTCCGATCTGGAGGCGATCCTGGCCTCGCCGACCCGGCAGCGGCAGATCATCGGCGAGGAGCTCGCCGAGGTCGTCGAGAAGTTCGGCGACGAGCGGCGAACCCGTCTCGTCCCGTTCGAGGGCGACATGTCCATCGAGGACCTGATCGCCCAGGAGGACGTGGTCGTCACCGTCACCCGCGGCGGTTACGCCAAGCGCACCAAGACCGACCTCTACCGCTCGCAGCGCCGCGGCGGCAAGGGCGTGCAGGGCGCGGCGCTGCGCGAGGACGACATCGTCGAGCACTTCTTCGTCACGACCACCCACCACTGGCTGCTGTTCTTCACGAACAAGGGCCGGGTGTACCGGGCGAAGGCGCACGAGCTGCCCGAGCAGGCCAGGTCGGCCAAGGGCCAGCACGTCGCGAACATCCTGGCTTTCGGGCAGGATGAGCGGATCGCCGAGGTCATCGCGGTCAAGGACTACGAGGCCGCCCCCTACCTGGTCCTGGCGACCAAGCGCGGGCTGTGCAAGAAGACCGCGCTGCATGACTTCGACTCGAACCGGGCCGGTGGCCTGGTGGCGATCAACCTGCGCGACGACGACGAGCTGATCGCCGCCCGGCTCGTGGCGCCCGGCGACGATCTGCTCCTGGTCAGCCGCAACGCCCAGTCGATCCGGTTCCACGCCGACGACGAGCAGTTGCGGCCGATGGGCCGGGCGACCTCGGGTGTGATCGGTATGCGGTTCGATGCCGAGGACGAGCTGCTGTCCATGGACGTCGTCGTGCCGGGTACGACGGCGGATCTGCTCGTCGCCACCTCCGGTGGATACGCGAAGCGGACGCCGCTGGCCGAGTACCCGGTGCAGGGCCGTGGTGGCAAGGGCGTGTTGACCGCTAAGATCGTCTCGACTCGCGGTGGTCTGGTGGGGGCACTCGTCGTCGATCCCGACGACCAGCTCTACGCCATCGCCTCCAACGGGGGTGTATTGCGGACCGTTGCCAAGGATGTACGGCGGGCGCAGCGGCAGACCATGGGAGTCCGGCTCATCGATCTGGAGTCCGGGGTGCAGGTTGTCGGAGTCGCGCGTAATGCTGATGCGGAGGACACCGACGCCGGGCCCCAGGAAAGCTGAGAGCGAGCCCCGAGAGGCTGACGGTCTCGTGGTCGTGGCCACCCACGCCGAGAACGACGCCGCCCGAGGGGACGGGTGTGCGCGGGACCCGTGCACACCGTCAGGACCGAACCGGGAGAGTCCGTGAGTGACAGTCAGGAAGACCGGCCAGCCCGGTCGGCGGTCTACCGCGCCCCCTCCTCGGCCGCCGGGTCGGAGGGAGCGCGTGATACCGAGCAGTCCCGCCGGCCGAGCAGAGGGGACGGGGCCGGCCCGCGGTCCACGGTGAGACCCGCTTCCGCTGGTTCCTCCGGTGCTGGCGGCGCGGCCAGGGGCGCGGGTTCCTCCGGCCCGGGTTCCGCGAGCCCGGGTTCCGCGGGTTCCGCCGGTGTTTCCGGTTCCGCCGGGCGTGATTCGGAAGCCGGTCGCCGGGCCGGCGCCGGGACGGCGCCGGGACGCGCGGCGGACGCCGCGGGCCGCTCGTTGTCGCTGCGGGACGGCCGTGGGGGGGACGCCGGCAGCGAGACGGTGAAGGTGCCCGCGGCCGGCGGTGGGCCCGCGTCCGGTAATCCGTTCTTCCAGCGGCCCGGGCGGTCCGGTCGGCCCGTGGATGAGCGGGAGGGCGGCCGCGGCCCGGCCGGAGGCGCGGCGGACTCGCCGCCGTCCTCCGCCGGGGGGCCGACGGGTTCGATTGGGTCGTCGAAGGCCGGGTCGTCGAAAGCTGGGTCGTCGAAAGCTGGGTCATCGAAGGCCGAGTCGTCGAAAGCCGAGTCGTCGAAGGCCTATCCGGCCGAACCCGGCTCGTCGGCGTCGGGTTCGGCGGCGCCCCGCTCCGGATCGGTCCCCGACGGGGCGAAGTCTCCCTTGTCCTCGCGGTCCTTGTCCAGCTCCTCCGCGGGCGCGTCGGGCGCGTCGGGCACGGGTTCGTCGGGTGGCCCCTCCACGGGACGTGCCAGCGGAACGTCGTCGGTGTCCCCATCCGGGTCGGCTCGTACCGGGGCCGCTGGAACCCACTCCGACGAGGCGGGCTCGGCTACCCGGAAACTCGGCTCGGCCGCCGTATCGTCGCCGGCGAAGTCCCTCGGCCTGGCGCCACCCGGACCCGGTCGAGCCACGCCAGGGGGGCCGGCAGTTCGCGTGGAGCCCCCGGCCGAACGGCCACAGGAGAACGACACCATCTCCCTGGTCCGCCCGCCCAGCATGACGAGGAGCCGTACCACGAATCCCGACAGGAACCGTGCCGCGCCCGAGCGCATGCCCGCCCCCGATCCGGTACGCCCCGCCGCGCCGGGCCCGGCGGGGGGCAGGCCCGGCGGTGCCGGCCCCACGGCGGCCTACGACCGGCCGCTCGCGGCGCCGGAGTCCGCGGGTACCGCCACGACGACGGGCGCTCTGAACAGCGTGACCACGACCTCCCCCGGCGCGCTCGACGACCAGCTCGAGCCGGTCTCCGCTGAGCGGGCGGGTGCCGGTCACTCTCCTAGCCGGTCCGGTCCCGGCTCGTCCGGTTCCGCCCGCCCGCCCGGTCAGGGCCGGCGGGCCAAGCTCAAGCTGTCCAAGGTCAATCCCCTCACGGTGACCCGGGTCAGCTTCGCGTTCTCCCTCTGCGTCTTTGTGGTTCTGCTCGTCGCGATCGCCGTGCTGTGGTTCGTCCTGAACTCGATCGGCGTGTTCGACAGTGTCTCCGACGCGGCCGACACCCTGACCGACAGCAGCAGCACCGACATCCGAGGATGGCTGTCGTTCGGCCGGGCAATGCAGATCAGCTTGCTCATCGGGGCGATCAACGTCATCCTCATGACCGCGCTGTCCACGCTCGGTGCCCTGCTCTACAACCTCTGCGCCGAGATGATCGGCGGCGTCGAGCTGACCCTGAGCGATCATTAGCTTGGAGGTGCGGCGGCGGTCCCACTCCTCCGCCGCCGTCCTGTATTCTTGCACTCGCAGCACGGACCTATAGCTCAGTCGGTTAGAGCGCTTCCCTGATAAGGAAGAGGCCGGTGGTTCAAGTCCACCTAGGTCCACGCGCTGGCCGGTCATGCTCGCCGCCCTGTGGGCGGCTTCGCCGTGGCCGTCATGCTGGCCGGGGGGGCCAAGCCCCCCAACCCCCCGCGTTGCGCCTTCGGCGCTCGCCGTGCCCAGCGGGGTGGTCGGGCCCCGGCGGCGGCGAGGTCTGAGATCGGGGCCGGGTCGACGTGCTGCGCGAGGTCGAGGGCAACGCCACAGGGACGACCCTCGGCTGCATAAACCGTCCACCGGTGATCCGGGAAGATCCCCGCGCATGCGGGGACGACACTTGCTGACCTGGGAATCTATCAGCGGAGCAGGCCGAAAAACTTCACTCCGCTAAGCCGGCCGTTGGCGGTCGGCAGGGTGCCAGACGTGGCGGCGGAACCAGTGTGCCCGTCAGTGTCCCGGCGACGGCGTCGGCGGGCCGCCGGCACGACGGTCCGCACGCGCGGCCAGCGCACATAGCGCAGCCGGCGCAGACCGGGAAGCCTGCGCCACGTCAGGGAGCTGGCCGTGCCGGTCGCGCCGAGGCGGACACCGAGGCGGCGGACACCGATGCGGGCACCGGGGTGTGGCGAAGCTTCTCCACCAGGATGGACAGCCGGCGGCCCGGTTTCTCCAGGACGACGTAGCTGATCCATCCACCGATGACGCCGGCCGTGACCAGCAGGGCGGCCACCCACGGAAACGCCGACGGCGCGTGACTGACCAGCCCGTGCCGGTCCAGCACTAGCAGCAGAATCGGCTCATGCCACAGGTACACGCTGTAGCTGATCATGCCGAGCCAGACGAATGCCGGGGTGGCGAAGAACCGGCGCCACAGCGTGTCGCGGGGCGCCAGCACGGAGGCGGCGAACAGCACACCGAAACCGATCGAATTCAGCGTGGAGAACGCCTCGAACGATGCCGCGGTGTGCCCCCGGACCATCGCGCCAGCGATGATGAGCCCGGCGGCGACGAACCGCAACGCACACGCGAGCGGGGCGGACAACGGCCGTTCCCGACCGCGGCGGACATAGAGAACCGCAGTGATCATTCCGAGGCCGAAGTTGCCGGCATAGTTCTGCGGCGAGAACCAGTACGCCCACTGGTCGTGCTGGGCCCGCACGATGTAGACCGCGTAGACGATCCAGACGGCGGACACCACGATCAGCAGGACCGGCGGCAGGCAGAGCCGCCGCCAGCGATGCGCCTCGGGCAGTCGATGGGTCTGCCGCCGCCGCAGCCAGCCGGCGACCAGGGCGAGGTAGAGATAGAAGTAGACCTCGACGGCCAGCGACCAGGCCGGGCCGATCGTGTAAAACACCCGTTTACTGTCGAAGACCTGGGTGAAGGTCAGGTGTTCGACCAGGTCGATCCAGTCGCCGGGCAGGCCGGGGTTGCGCGCCGCCCATACGATGATGAGCGCCGTGTAGTACAGCGGAAGAATCCGTAGCCCACGACGTATGAGCGTGTCTGTGGGTGACCGTTGGGTCCGGCCGGCCCTGACCCGGTTCACCATCGGCATATACAGCAGGAACCCGGAGACCAGGAAGAACCAACTGATCATCCCGTCGAAGGCGCCGAGGACCTGGCCGAGGAATGTACCCGCGTACGGCGTGTTGCCATCCCCGCGGCAGAACTGATAGGCGTGGAAAATGATCACCGAGATCGCCGCCACGCCGCGGAACCCGCCCAGGTCAACCAGCTCGAGCCTGGGATCGCCCACCGTCGTCCGCCGACGACCGCGGCGGTTTCCTCCGGTCCCTCCGGTGATACCTGCCTCCCCGGCCCGCGGCCGGGCCGAGGTCCGGACCGGCACCGTCGGCCGCTCCCTCGGTGGCGGTAACGGCGGTGGCGGCGGTGGCACCGGTGGCGGTGGGGGCTGCGCCCACCAGGACGGGAGAGCCGGCGCGGGCAGAACCCGGGACCTCGGCACGATGTTTCGAGGGTCGCCTGGTGTGGTCATGACCTGGCTTCGGGGTAAGGGACCACACCGCCCGCCGCGAAGCCGGTTGGAGGGACGGAGCCGGCTGGAGGTGCGGTCGCGCTGTCCGGCGTGACCGGGTCGGGCTGCGGCACGGTGCGTGGGGTCACGTGCCACTCTCGTTCCCGCAGCAGCTCCTTCACCGGTGCCAGCCGGGCGATGACGTTCTTGAACTCGCTGTAGAAGATGTTCATCAGGCAGAACTGGACGAACCAACTCCGGTGACGGCGGATCGTGGGGTCGGCGAGGGCGTACGCGAACAACGCCTGGATCGGGCCCGTCATCGTCGAGAACAGGGTGGCGACCACGTACAGGGAGACGTTCAACCGGAAACCGTGCTCGGCCTGCGGGTGCAGCAGACCGAAGGCGATCAGCGGATACATCTGGAGCGAAAGCCACGGATGTATCTCGCGCCAGCCCAGCAGCCAGAGCAGGCCGAGTTTCTGGCGGGCGGTGAGGTCTGGTGAGCCGACGGCTTTCCACAGATGCCGCCGGGAGACCTGGTACCAGCCCTGCGCCCAGCGCAACCGCTGCCGCCACAACGCCGACATCGTCGTCGGCGCCAGCTCGTAGGAGACCAGTTCCGGGTCTGCGACGATCCGCTCGCCGCTCATGATGGTGCGCAGGCTCGCGTCGATGTCCTCGGTCAGCATCGAGCCGCGCATACGGGTCTGGTGCAGCAGGTCGGTCCGCCAGTAGCCGTTCGACCCGCCGAAGATCCCGAAACCATGCATCCTCGCCCGGCCGGGATGACTCACCGCGTAGATCGACTCGAATTCCACGGCGACGGTGCGGCTGATCCGCGATGCCTCTCCGTTCCGGATCACGCAGTGCCCCTGGACGACCGCGGCTCCGTGCGACAGCCACCGCCAGGCCCGTCGGAAGGCGTCCGGTGCCGGATGATGATCCGCGTCGAAGACACCGACGAACTCACCGGTGACCACTGGCATCGCCGCGTTCACGTTCTGCGCCTTGGAGGTGCTGGTCGGCACATGCATCGGGACGAAACGGGGATCGGATTCGGCGATCCGCGCGAGCTTCTCCTCCACGGGCAGGTATCGGGGGGTGTTATAGGCGAGGATGATCTGTAGCGGACCCGGGTAGTCCAGCCGGAGGAACGCCTTGACCGTGTCGACGATCGTGGCCGACTCGTTCGGCAGATACGCGGCGATGATGGCGCTCGCCGCCGGGAACGGCGCGGCGGGCGCGTCCGGGCACTTCTCCGGTTCGAGCGCCGACAACTGCTCCAGGTAGGTGGTGAGGGTAGTGCCGGCCAGCGCGATGGCCAGGAGTGCGAAGACGACGTGGGTCGGATCGAGGCCCAGTGTGAACAGTGTGCTGTAGATCCCGAACGGGAGTCCGAGGCAGACCGCGGTCGAGACGACGATTTGGACGGCATCGGACGGCCGCAACCGTGTGTGCAACGGGCGCCCGGAACGTCGCGGCTGGTTCTCCGCCGGTTCCATCTTAGGGTCGTAACAGACGGGGACCATGTCGAGCTGCTGGGCGGCGAGACCCATGGCCAGCCGGGCCCGCCGCAGGGCGGTGGCATCGTCGATGGTGTCGTCCACCTGGACGAACCCCGGAACGGGGGTTACCCGCAGGCGCTCGCCGTCGACAGCGAAGTCACAGCTCGCGACCGTACGCACGATCTCGCCGAACGCCGCTTCGGCGGAGCGGCCCGGCCGCGTCGGCAGGACGACGACCACCTCGCCGGGGCGGCCCTGGCCGATGGCGGAGCCACGCCACCGATGCAGACCACCTGCCAAGGCAGCGACCTGATTGAGCAGGGACAGGCAGGCGCCCGGAGCGAGGCGCTCGCGCAGCCGGCCGAACTCGGCAATGTACAGAAGGCCGACGACACAACTCCGGCCCGTCGATCGAGTGCGGCTCCGGGCCTGCTGGATGGTCGCGACGGCGCGATCGTGGTGCTCGTGATGGTAATGCCGTCGTCCTGGCACCCGCATGACCCGCCGCCATCCGGATCCATTCGGGACGACGAGGTCACTCGTGCGCGGATCCAGATCCGCCACCGCGTACTCCGGCGGCGGAACTGCCATATTCAGTGTGTTGATCCCCCCCGGCGTCGGCCTTTCAGTGACCGTTTCAGCGAAATTCGCAGCCATGAACTGAACTCTCGCTAGATGCGCCGGATAATTCTAAATCTTTTTGGTGTAGGGAGTCGTGGGAACCGGGGCTGTACTCCTCTCGCCTGGCCGAAAAGTAAATACCTGGGAGCGTGATTCTCTGCTGGTTCGCTGGTTCGGCTTTATCGTGGCCGACACCTTACCAGCCGGGGTTCGGGTGCCTGTGG